>CALMOL010000312.1 GCA_937871685.1 uncultured Verrucomicrobiota bacterium | reverse complement strand
TGCCGTGGCCACGCCGCCCGCCGCGGCCGAGGCGCCGCAACGCGTGCGCCGCTTCTCTCGCCCAGCCGTTCGCACCAACACGCAGCCCCCGCCTCCGCCGCCCCCGCGGCCCAAGCCGCCGGCGGCTGACGGCGAGTCCGCGCTGGGCGGCGGGTTCAAGCGCCGCTTCGGCCGCTTCCGGGACAAGTTCCGCGAGCCACGCGCCGCGGCGGCGCCTTCGGCCACTTTCAAGGATCCCCAGCAACCGCGCTTCCGCCGGAGCGACGAAGACCTCGACGCCGAGGCCTACATGGGGATGGACGACGCGCCGCCGGACAACTCGCCGCCCGTGATTTCCGAGGGCCTCGTGGAACTGACCGAGAAAGGCTTCGGCTTCCTGCGCGAGGCCAAGCGCCTCTTCGTCGGTCATCCCGACGACACCTTCATCTCCCCGGAGTCCTGCAAGCGCTACAACCTGCGCGACGGCACGATGGTCAAGGGCGAGTGCCGCAAGGGCCCCCGCGGCCTGCAGATGTATAAGATCCTCGCGGTCAACGGCGGCGACCCCGACAAGCAGCGCGAGGTGCCCGTGTTTGAGGAGCTGACCGTGATCAACCCGAACAAGCGCATCAAGCTGGAGACCTCGCCCGACCGCTACACCACGCGCGTCATCGACATGATGTCGCCCATCGGCAAGGGCCAGCGCGGGCTCATCGTCGCGCCGCCGCGCACGGGCAAGACCACGCTCCTGTTGCACATCGCCGAGGCCGTGGTGAAGAACCACCCCGACATCCATCTCATCATCTTGCTGGTGGACGAGCGGCCCGAGGAGGTCACCGAGATGCGCCGCGTGCTGCCCACGGCGGAGATCATGGCCTCGTCGAACGACCTCGACACGAAGAGCCACGTGAAGATCGCCATGCTCGCCATGGAGCGCGCCAAGCGCCTCGTGGAACTGGGGCGCGACGTGTTCATCCTGCTCGACTCGATCACGCGCGTGGGCCGCGCCTTCAACAACTACGGCTCGGGCCCCGGCATGGGCGGCGGCTTCACCGGCTCCGGCGGCCTCGGCACCAGCGCCATGGTGATTCCGCGCAAGATCTTCGCCGCCGCGCGCAACACCGAGGAGGCCGGCACGCTGACCATCCTCGGCACCGTGCTCGTGGAGACGAACTCTCGCATGGACGACATCATCTTCCAGGAGTTCAAGGGCACCGGAAACATGGAGCTCGTGCTCGACCGGAAAGTCTCCGACCAGCGCGTGTATCCCGCCATCGACATCTTCCAGTCCGGCACCCGGCGCGAGGAACTGCTCCTCGCCGATTGGGAACTGGACAAGATTTCCGTGCTGCGCCGCGGCCTGGGCGGTCATCGTCCCATCGAGGCCATCGAGCGCCTGATCTCCTTCCTGCGCCGCTACCCGACGAATGCCCAGATGCTCATGAGCATCCCGGGCTGAGCCGGGATAAGAACAGCCGCGAACGGAGTTTCGTATCCGTTGGGCTTGCCGTCGAGGTGGACGGCGCGATCCCTCACGCCGTCGATGGCGGCAAAGCCGCCTGGAATCGAGCGAAGCGAGAAAGTCAGGGTGCGCGGGGCAGTCTTCGGCGCTGACGCGCCCGCGACGGCGCGAAGGATCGCGCCGTTCACCTCAGATGCCCTCTCACCGCCGGGTCGGCGCAATCACGGTGCGGAAGCCGTTGTAGGTGTTGCGCAGGCCGATCGGGGCCACGTCGCGGTAAGACGAGGGCGGCGGGCGCGGTGAGTTCCAGTTCCCGCCGCGCATGATCCGAAAGAGGGGATCACTGGGCACCGGGCGCTCGTCGTCCACCCATTCGGACGCATTCCCGCCGAGATCGAAGAGACCGTAGCCGTTTGGCGGATACGAGCCCACCGGGGCGGTGCGGCCATCGTATGGATTGACCCAGCCCCATCCGTTCTTCCGGGGAGTATTAGAACGATCCGCGCGGTAGTTGCCGGCGTTGCGCGGCGGCGGCCACTGCGGCCCCCACGGCCATACCATCGGGCCGGGAAGGGCGTCGCCATAAACCCATTGGTCCGTTTCGCGCGCCAGTCCGGCCGCCGCGCTCCATTCCGCATCGGTCGGCAGGCGGTATTCCCAGCCGGCCGCGAGACGGCCGGCGCGTCGCTCTGATTCCGTCAGCCAAGCGCAGAAGTTTCGCGCGTCCTGCCAGTCCACCCGCACCACCGGATGCGTGGGATCCTGGCCAAGGCCGGCCGTCTCCTGCCACGAGCCGTCCACGCCGCGGGCGGCTTTGGCGTAGGTCGCGTAATCCAGCATGCGGGTTTCCCACCGGCTGAAGAGTCGCGCGCCGCCCTCCCATGGCACCGGAACGAACTCCATGCCCAGCCCGTTCACGAAGGGATGGTTGCGATCCACGGCCGGCGCCGCGCCCGACACCGGAGCCGGGCACGAAACCAGCGGCGCGTTCGGTGGAAATGGCTCCGCGAACGCCGCCGCGGCCGCGCGGAACGGCCAGGCAAATGGCCAGGCCGACGGGAAGTAAACGAGGATCCCGGCGGCAATCGCCGCCAGCAAGGTGACCCCGAGGATGAGGTTTCCGACGCACGCGTGGCCACGGGGCTTGGGATCGGAAGAAGGGCCCGGGCTCATGCGAGGCTCAAGCTTGGTCCCGGCCCGCCCGGTCCGCCCACGCGAAGTATTCGGGAAGTCCGCCGGCCGGCTCGAAGGCGACAATCTCGGGCAGCTCGTAGGGGTGCAACTCGCGCAGGCGCTTTTCCAGCGCGGGGTAACCGCCGGCCGGGCACTTGAGCAACGCGAGGACTTCAGCCTCGTCGTGCACCGCGCCGCGCCAGCGATAGATCGAGCGCACCGGCGGCAGCACGCTGGCGCAAGCGAGGAGCCCTTCCTCGACGAGCGCGCGGACGATCTCGCGAGCTTGGTCCTCGGTCGGGAAGGTGGAAAGAACGAGGAGCATGAAGGGAATCGATCCACGCCCCAGCCGGCGCCACAAACGGAATCCACCGCCGGTTACCACGGGAGAAGCCACAGATTCACGCAGATTAAAGGAGATTAGGGGAGAGGGCCTCGCTCCCGCCAAACCAAGGCGAGGCTGCCGCCACATGGCACCACGAAGGCACGAGGAACACGAAAGCAGCGAAATGGACTTTCAGTTTTCTTCGCGTCCTTCGTGTCTTCGTGGTGAAATCTTTTCCCCTCCGCCCTGCGCACCCGCCCACATCCCAATCCGAAAAATAATCTCCTCCAATCTGCGTAAATCTGTGGCCTCTCCCCCGTCGGCTTGCTAGAACGCTGCCTCGAGGGAGGGGAGCGGAGGGAAAGGGGTCAAGGGGTCACAGGGAAAGGTCAAGGGGTCAAGCGGCAACTCGTGACAGTTCGGGGGCGAGAAAAGCGGGCGGTCGAAAGGGTTGGGAGACGATTTTCATCGCTTGGCGTGGGGGCCAGCTTTCGGCTCGGAAACGTGAAAGAGGTCGCTTCATCACGAGCCGCGCCCACGCAGCCGGCGGCGGATGGAGGCGGGATCTTGCCGGAGGTCCATCACGCCGACAATGATGAGGCGACGGCCCTCCACCGCGTAAAAGATGCCGAAAGGAAACCCGCGAACCGGCAGCCGCCGGCAAGGCTCCGCGAAGACCGGCGCGATCTCCGGGAAAGCCCGGCGTCGGCCCAGAGCCACGTCCAAGTGGCGCATGGACACCTCGCCCGGGCCGGCCTGGAATTCCTCGTAGAAGTCGTGGGCCGCCTGGATGTCCGCGTCGGCGGAGAGCAGGAGAACCAGCTCATTTACCGCCGCGCGTCCTCCCCAGGATGCGCTGCCGGATGGCTTCCCAGGTGGTCATTTGGCCGGGGTCGCGGCGGTGGGCTTCCAGGCGGCGGTCGAGCTCGGCGATCTGCTCGCGGGACACCGGCACCTCGGTGGAATGGGCGGCCAGATCATCCCAAAGCTCGCTGACGAGCAGGAGTTTTTGCGCGGCGCTCAGCCGGGCCACCTCGGGAATGGTTTCCAGGATCATGGCAGGAGAATGTCGTCTGCCCGCCCGGCAACAAGCGACCTTGCTGACGGCGAGATGACCGCGGCGCCGATGGGCGGGAGGTGCTGGCGGCGTTGGTCGAGCGGGAGGCGCGGGGCAGCC
>CALMOL010000311.1 GCA_937871685.1 uncultured Verrucomicrobiota bacterium | reverse complement strand
GCCCTGCCGGGGCGTGGGCCGAGGGAGGACGCGGGGCGGGCGCGGCCGGGACGGCGGAAACAGGGGCCTCGGCGCCGGGCGGCAGGATGCGGAAGCCAAGGGCGAGGATGGCCTTCAGCGTGCCGGAGGCGGTGCGGCGGTCATACTCCTTCTCGCCCTCGGTGAGATCGTGGTAGGCGACGAGGTCCTGGTGCTCGCGGCGGGCGTCGTTGCGCTTGGGGCCCCACTTCCAGCCCTCGGCGAGGCGTTGCTGCGCCCACAGGTCGTGGATGTGCGTGGCGAGCTGCTCGCCCAGCGGCACGAGCTCCCGCGGCATCTCGACGGCCTTGGTGTCGATCGGCCGCGGCGCGTAGGGAGGGGCCACCAGGCGTGCCCCCCCGGTGACGCCGCGCAGCGCCTCGGCGAAGTCCCGCAGCGAGGCGAAGTCTTGCGGACGAGTCCACGCGCGGGAGAGCACCGCATTGCCATCCTCCCCCAGCTCGGGAAGGCGCGGGGGCGACGCTTGGCCGGTGCTCGGGATCGGCTTGCCGAGGAGCTCGCAGAGCAGCCCGGCAAGGATCCGCGGGCCGTCGCGCCCGTCGGCGGCGATGAACTGACCATCCTCCGCGTGCGTCGAGCGCGGAAAAAAGAAGGCGGGTTCCGGGGCCAGCCGCCACGCGGGCCATCGCTCCAGCGGGGGGCGGAGAAACTCGGCCAGCGGCGGCATGGATTCCTCGACCTCGATCTCGACCAAACGCGGGGAAAAGAACAGGCCCGGCAGCGCGCCGCCGCGCAGGCGGTCGCCCGTGCGCGCCGCCGCCATCAGCACGGCCATCGACGCTTCGAGGGCAAGCTGTCGCTGGGCGCGCAGGAGATCGATCAGCGCGACCGAGGGCAGCGCCGGGCGCGCCACCCAGGCCGCCCCGGCGTGCACGCCGCATTCGGTGGTGAATTCTCCGGGCCACCTCGCCCGAAGCGCCTCCACCGCCGCTTGAAGCAGCATCATGTCCGGTGGCGTGGCGCCCTCCGGCTCAAAGAGGGTGAGGCGGACGCGGCCGCCGCCGTGCCCGTCGCGAGCCGCATAGCGCGCGGTGCCGGGCGCGGCAAACGCCGCGGAATCGATGTGGAAGCGGTCGGCAAATCGGCTGCCCGGAAGGAGATGCTGAAGGTGCGAGGACATGGCTGGGCGAAATCGCTTTTGTTCTAGTCAAGGAGGTTCTCTCGCTCATGGACGTGCGCGGCGGCAGCGTCGCCTGCATCACCGCAGCATCTTCTGGGTTTCATCCAGAGCCAGGGACGGTGCTTCCGCAGGGCTCGACGGGCTGGCCGTTTTCTTAGGACATCAGCGGTAGGGAGATCAGAACGCCTCGTCAAGGGCGGCGGCCAGCGCGCGAGCGGGAAGGGCGGGCGCGACGAGGGAAAGAAGCCTAGCCAGGAAGCTGGGCCCAAGGCGGCGGATGGTCATGGCGACATTTGCGAGGAACGGGCGTGGGAAGTCGAGGACGAAATCGCGGCGGGGCGCGGATTCATCGCGGCGGTGGCAAAGGGGAGCGCGCCGCGGCACCGTGCCGGCCAATGCCGCCGCCGAGCTTCCCCGACCCGCGTCGCGTGCCCGCCGGGCTTGTCGGTCGGATGCTCGCGGGAATTCTCGCGCTGGTCTGGACCTACGGCTTCCGCCGCGTGTCGCGCCGTGGATGGGCCGTGCTCGCCGGCGTGGCCGTGGTCCTGGCCCTCGCCCTCGGCGCAGCGTGGTTTTCCGCGCCGGCGGTGGATCGCGACGCCTTCGCGAACGCGGTGGCGAACTGGCAGCGCGGGCGCAAGCACATCACGGCCGGGGAGCTGGCGGGCGACTTCTGGTCGTGGCATCTCCGCCGCGACTGGGCGGCCACCAACTGGCGGCCGGGGAAGGACACGCACGCGTTCGGGGGCTCGCCGCGCGTGGCCGCGACGGATGGGCCGCCGTGCGGCGCGGAGGCGCGCGTGCTCGTCAACGCGGCCTACACGCTCGGCTACTGCGAGGGGCTCAAGAGCCCGCTGTGGGGTGGCTACCGCGTGTGGGACCTGCCCGAGATCCCGCGCTCGCCGCCGCGCCCACCGGGCTTCCAGCCCGACCCGCGCACCGCGGCGCGGGTGGAGTCGGCGGACTACAACGGCTCCGGCTACGATCGCGGCCACATGGTGCCTAACTTCGCCATTGCCACGCGCTGGGGCCAAGCCGCGCAGCGGGAAACTTTTCTCCTGTCAAACATCTCGCCGCAGCGCCACCGCCTCAACGCGGGTCCTTGGGCGCGGCTGGAGCAGCGCATCGATGACAACTACGCCGGTCGTTTCGGCACGGTGTGGGTGCTCGTTGGCCCGGTGTTCGCCTCGCGCGGCCGGAGCGACGTGGCGCGCCTGCCGGCCGGGGTGGCGGTGCCGGAGGCGTTCTACATGGTGCTCGTGGTTCAAAACGCCCGCGGCGGCGTGCGCGTGCAGGCCGTGATCATGCCGCAGGAGGAGCGCGGCGGCCGCGACGAACTGGCCGGGCACGTCACCACGGTGGAGGAGGTGGAACGGCGCACCGGACTGGAATTCTTCCCCGAGCTGGAGCCGACCGCGCGGGCGACGCTCCGGCGGATGAAACCGTGGGGAGCGTGGTAAGAAAAGGAAGAAGTAGGAAGGAAGAAGGAAGAAACGATTCCCATCGAGCGCGTCGCGAGTTACTGCGCGCGACGCCCCTCTCGCGTTGCCGACGCCTCACACGCCGTGGTAGCTCGAAGGGATGCCCTGCCTTTCTTCCTTCTTCCTCCTGCTTCTTCCTTTCCGCCTACGGCAGCTCGTAGGCCTCGATCAGGCCCACGCCGGTGGCGGTCACGCCCGTGGTGGTGTTGGTGTAGCCGCGGACAACGGCCGTGTATCCGCCGGGCGGCAGGGTGACGACCAAGGCGGATTCGTAATCGCGAGAAGGCGCCAAGCCGGCGGCACTCACATCGGCGCCGTTGCCGGCGGGGTCGTTCCAATCATCGTTGTAGGCCACGCGCGCGCCTTGGGCGTTGACGATTTCAATGGTCGGATCGGAAATGGCACCGCTCACGCCGGCAGCGGCCAGCGAGGGACCGAGCGCACGGAAGAGCACGCGCTTGGGAAGGCTGCCCGAGACCACGATGCCGCCGATCAACACGTTGTCGCCGGTGCGCACCACGGCGCGGGTGGACAGGTTGATGAGCTTGGCGGCCGTGGTGATCTGAAGGTCGTAAGCCTCGACGAGCGCCACGCCCTGGCCGCCGCCCGTGCCGCGCACAATGGCCGTGTAGGCCCCGGCGGGCAGGTCGAGCACGAGGGCGGATTCGAGGCTGCTGGCGGGCGCGAGGCCGGCGGCCTGCACGGCGGCGCCGTTGTCCGGGGAGGTGCCCCAATCGTCATTGGATGCCACGGTGGCGCCGGTGGCGTCCAGGACCTGGAGCGTCGGGTTGGCCAGCACGCTGGGCACGCCAGCGGCGGCGAGCGAAGGACCGAGCGCGCGGATGAGCACGCGCTTGGTGCCAGAGCCCTGGATCACGAGGCCACCGATCAGGACGTTGTCCGCGGTTTCCACGCGGGCGCGGGTCGAGAGATTGATGAGGCGCGGGGCGCTGGGGTCCGGCGTCAGGCCTGCGATCTGTTTCCAGCGCCGCCGGCCGTGAAATCCATC
>CALMOL010000310.1 GCA_937871685.1 uncultured Verrucomicrobiota bacterium | reverse complement strand
CCTCCACGACTACAAGTCGCCCGGCGGCTCGCCCGGAAAGAAGACTGGCATCTTCACCCGCATGATCGGGATGAAGAAGTCGGGCGCGTGGCAGGACCCGCTGTGGATTCCGGCTACCGCCGAGCTCCAGCAGCTCGCCAAGCAGGAGGAGACGCGCAAGAAAATTCTCGTCGCCGACTCCGACCCCGTGGCCGCCGCCGACTGCAAGGCGATGCTCGAGACCGAGGGCTTCACCGTGGAGACCTCCCACGACGGCGAGGATTGCGTCGAGAAGATCTTCAAGCTCTCCCCCGACGTGGTGATCCTGCGGCTCTCGCTGCCCAAGATCAACGGACTCGACATCCTGCGCCGCCTGCGCCAGCTCGAAGACTACCGCCGCCTGCCCGTGATCGCGCTGGCCGAGACCGGCGCGCAGTTCAACGAGTCCCAAGCCCTCGCCGCCGGCGCCACGCGCGTCTTTGACCGCGGCGCCGCCACGGAGGATGACCTGTTCCTCGCGCTGCGCACCGCGATGCGCAAGCGCGTCTTCACCCCCAAGCGCCAGCTCTTCCAACCCGGCTCCGCGCCCGTGAAACTCGGCGCGAGCGTCATCCCCATGCCCGGCGTCCCGCCCACGGCGCCGGATTTGGGCGGCCCTGGCTCCACGTCGTATCCGCCGGCCGCGCGCCTGTCCACCACGCCGGTGCCGCTGTCCTCGCCGCCCGCGCGGCCCCTTTCCCCGCCGCCGGGACCGGGACCGGCCACGCCGCCCTCCACGGCCTCCATTCCCTTCGCGTTCGAGACCGCCCCCGCAAATCCGCTCCTCAAGCCCTCGACGCCGCCGGCCATCCTGCCGCACGGCGGGTCGCTCCCGCCGTCCACCGCCACGGTGCCCGCCTTGGCTTCCAACGCGCGGCGCGTGCTCCTCATCGAGGATGAGGAGATGGTAGCCAACATCTACCGCGCCCGCCTCCTGCGCGCCGGCTACCAAGTCGAGGTGGCGCTCGACGGCGAGACCGGCCTCGACCGCCTGCGCCAGTCGCCGCCCGACGCCGTGCTGCTCGACGCGCACCTGCCGCGCATGGACGGCCTGCAGGTCCTCCAGCTCATCCGCTCCGATCCCCAGCTCGCCAAGCTGCCCGTGATCCTTTGCACCGCTGCGATGAACCCTCGCATGCAGGAGGAGGCAATCCTCGCCGGCGCGGTGCGCGTGCTCGACAAGACGGCCATCACGCCCCTGCAGGTCGTCGAGGCCGTTCAGTCGCTCTTCGCCGAGGCCAAGGCGGCCGACATCACCGTCCCCGCGAACGCCTCGCCCTCGCAGATCCGCAAGATCACCACGCTCATCCCCGAGCTGCCGCCCGGCAACACGCTGCCTGACTTCCTGCCGCCCGACGACGCCGCCTTCGAGGCGGAAATCCGCGAGGCATTCCTCCAGGAAGCGCCTGGTGCCGTGGCCAAGATCCAATCCGACGCCAAGTCGCTCCATCGCACGACGGCAGCCGCCCCGGAGCGTGAGCAGTTCGTCATCTCGCTCTACAAGGATACGCACAAGCTCGCCGGCACCGCCGGCTTGGCGGGGTTCTCGCAGGTTTCGCGCCTTGCCTCCTCGTTGGAAGCCTTGCTCACCAAGATTCAGGAGAAGCCCGACCGCCTCAACCCCTCGTGCATGCGCACGCTCGTGCAGGCGGTGGACTACATCGGCCTGCTCTTCTCTCGCGCCTCGGCACTGCGCGACTACGCCAAGCCCGAGGCGCTCGCGCTGGTGGTGGACGACGAGATGATCGGCCGCCGCTACGTGGCGCACTCCTTGGCCAAGGCCGACCTGCCCTACCACGCCGCGAGCAACGCGGTGGAGGCCCTCAAGCTCCTTCAGCAGCATCGCTTCGACATCATCTTCCTCGACGTGGAAATGCCCGGCATGAACGGCTTCGACCTGTGCAAGCACATCCGCACGCTGCCCGGCTACGACAAGACGCCGTGCATCTTCGTGACCTCTCTCAATTCCTTCGAGGCCCTCTCGAAGTCCAAGATGAGCGGTGGCACCGACTTCCTGGCCAAGCCCTTCTCCTACGCCGAGCTGAGCGTGAAGGCCCTCACCGCCCTGGCCAAGCGCCAGATGGAGCAGCTCACGCCCGACGACCAGCGGCTGGTCGCGGCGGCGGCCGCGCAATTGAGCCAGCACGCGCCGGCCTAGCGGAGAATGGCCGAGAGGATGGAGGATGGCAGGGAGCGCTTTATCGCATTGAGAGTGGCCACATGGCGAGGGACGCTCCCTGCCATCCTCCATCTTCCATTCTCTCGGTTACGTCACCCCTTCCTCGATCCGGCGGAACCGAAACTGAAACCCGTGCTCCTCGGTGCGGGCCGGCAGCACGCGCGAGCTGTCGAGCAGCAGCGCGGACGCCTCCCCCATCACCAGCCGAAGAACGCCGGCTGGCACGTGAAACCACGCCGGCCGGTGGAGGCTCTTCGCGAAGACTCGGGTGAATTTCGCGTTGGTCACCGGCGTGGGCGCTGTCGCATTAAAGGGACCGGCGCGATCATCGCGCTCACCGAGGTCGGCAAAAAGCCTTGCCACATCCTCGGCGCGCACCCACGGCATCCACTGGCGGCCGTTGCCGAGCCGGCCGCCTAGGCCGAGGCGAAACACGGGCCGCACCAGGGCCATCGCCCCGCCCTCGGGTGCAAGCACGAACCCGATCCGCGCCAGCGCCACGCGCACGCCGTGCCCCGTCGCGCGGAGAGCCGCCTGTTCCCAGGCCACGCAGAGCTGAGGCAGAAAGCCGGTCCCCGCCGGGGAATCCTCGTCCAATTCCTCGTTGCCGCGGTCACCGTAGAAGCCGACCGCCGACGCGCTCACCAGCGTGCGCACCTCCGTGCCGGGCAGCGCAGCGACTAGCCGCTCGGTAAAGTCCACGCGGCTCTCGCGCACGCGCCGCTTCTTCGCCGCGGTCCAGCGGCCGAGGATGCTCTCGCCGGCGAGGTTGATGACCGCGTCCAGCCCGCGCAGGTCAGGTCCGCCCTCAGCCGGCCAAGGCCGCGTTTCGACGCCGCCCGGCACTTGCCGCGCCGCCGAGCGCGAGAACGCCGTGCAAGCGTGCCCCCGAGCGTTCAGTTCGGCGATGATCTTCCCTCCCAGGAAGCCGCTGGCTCCGGTGATGCCGATCCGCAGAGTGGCGCGCATGACCGGAATGGAATCGGCCCGGGTTTGATCGCCACCTCTGCGAGACAAGCGATGGCCCATGGAGCGACCGCACTGCCCGTCGTTACTGAGCTCGAGCCCACTTTTCCAGAAAGGCCCGCACCTTGGCCGGATCATGCCCGTGGCTGGTTTCCAGTGCGCCGGTCGCCTGCGTGACGAGCGGCTTGCCATCCACGTCGAAGACCACCAGCACCGGCAGCCCCTGAAGGACTGGGTCGCCGAGGCGATCGTTGAGCGCAGCGTTGTGCTTGGCGCCGTCGGGCATCTTGTCCACGTCCACCAAGATCACCTCGTAATCCTTCGCGAGGACCGCGCCGAGCGCTTGGTCCGAGTGGAGCAATCCGTGGAGACGGTGGCACCAGATGCACCAGTTCGCCCCAAACATCGCCAGCACCCGCTTGTTCCCCACCTTGGCCTGCGCCAGGGCGGCAGACAGTTGCTGCTCGCCATCGGCGGCGCGGTCGTAGATCGGCGCGCGCTGGCGCGCCGGAGTCTCGGGCTCTGACGCAGGAAGCAACGGCGCGACCAAGACGGCAAGGAGCAGGCAAGCGCGTTTCATTCCTGGAGGCTCCCCGTCGCGCTGGGCGCCGCAAGCCCCCTCCGCGTCCAGCGCGCCGAAGCTTTCCTCGACGCCCCGTGCCCTTCGTGCCTCCGTGGCGGAAACCTCGCCCCGTTGGTCCCCGCAAACTTTCACCTTCTCGACCTCACGCAGTTTTGGTCTCCCGTCGGGGGCGGCACGCGACGCTACCTCGCCGAGAAGACCGCCTGGATGCGCCGCCGCCTCCCCGGCGCGCGCCATACGCTGGTCGTGCCAGGGCCGACCACGCGCACGGAGGACCACGGCCTCCTGCGCGTGCGTGCCCTTCGCGCGCCGCTCGCCTCGCGCACGGCGCAATACCGCGCCTTGCTTGATCGCGCCGCCGTGATGCAGGCCATCGCCGCCGAGCGGCCGGACCTGATCGAATGCTCCGACCCCTACCAGCTTGCCTGGACCGCCACCGCGGCCGGCCACGCGCTGGGCATCCCCGTCGTCGCCTACTACCACTCCCACTTCCTTGAAGCCTACGTGGAGCCGGTCGTGCGACGCTGGCTCGGCTTGGCGCTGGCAGACGCGGCGGTGGCCCTCGGGCGCCGATACGCCGTGCGCGCCTACCAGCGTTTCGCACGTGTCCTGGTCCCCTCTCCCGCTTTAGCCGACGAGCTGCGCTCGTGGGGCCTGCGCAACGTCACCCTCGCCGAGCTGGGCGTGGACACGCGACGATTCCACCCCGCCGCGAATCTGGAGCCCTCGCGGCGCGCCGAGCGGCGCGCGCGCCTGGGCTGGCCGGCCGACCGCTTCGTGCTGCTCTCCGTGGGTCGCCTCGCGCCGGAGAAAAACGCCCGCGTCCTCTTCGAGGCGTTCGCCGCGCTGGCCGCGGACGAGCGCCTGCACCTCGCGGTGGTCGGCGACGGCCCCGCCGCCGCCGCGCTGCGCCGCCTGCCGGCCGACCGGATCACCTGGCACCCGCGCCTGCCCGCCGAGTCGCTCCCCGACGCCTACCGCGCGGCGGACCTGCTCGTGCATCCCGGCGTGCTCGAAACCTTCGGCCTCGTCACCGTGGAAGCCCAGGCGTGCGGCCTGCCCGTGTGCGGCATCCGCGGGACGCGCATGGACCGGCTGGCCTTCGGCGAGACACTTCCCCTGTGGTCCGACGCCAACGCGCCAGCCGCCCTCGCCAAGGCCGTGCGGCGCTTCGTGGCGCTCGCGCCCGACGCACGGCACGCGCTGGGCGAGCAAGTGGCCCATGCCGCCGAACGATACGACTGGGCTCACGCCTTCGAGCACATTTTCGGTCTCTACGCCGAGACCCTCTCCGGCTCGCGGTGAGGTCCCCGTGTGGTCGAGCCGCCGGAGAAGTTCCAGATCGTGAAACGAAGCGCCTGCCATCATCGCAGATTGAATTTCGCTCCCATCCTTTTAAAGGGCTCCTGCCCGATGCGTCCCCCGTCCCTCGTCCGCCCTTACGCCCCGGCCGACCGCGCCGCCGTGCGCGCGCTGTGTGCGGACACGGGCTTCCTCGGGCGGCCGATTGACCCGGTCTTCGAGGACCGCGAACTCTTCGCCGACTTCCTCACGAACTATTACCTGCGCCATGAGCCGGAATCCGCCTTCGTCCTCGAAGGCGCCGAGGGCGAACTGCGCGGCTACTTGCTCGGCTGCCTCCATCCCCTGCGCTGCCAGGCTTTCAATGCCGCGCAGAACCTCGCCTCCTTCGCGCGCCTGCTCGCGCGCTACCCCCGCTACGGGGCCGCGTCGCGAAAGTTCATCCGCTGGATGCTGCTCCACGCGTGGCGAGAGGTGCCCGCCGCGCCGCGCCGCACGCCGCACTTTCACGTGAACCTCGTGCCGGAGGCGCGCGGCGTTGCCGAGGGCCGCGCGCTGCTCGACCGCTTCCTCGCCCACCTGGACGCGCAGGGCGCGCGCCGCGTGTATGGCCAGATGGCGTCCTTCGAGAAGCGACGCGGCGAGAAAGTCTTCCTCCACTACGGATTCCGGGTGCTCAACCGCGCCGAGATCACCAAATACCGCGAGTTCCACCCGGAGCCCGTCTATCTGAGCACCGTGGTGCGCGATCTCGACGAGACGCCGGCCGCGCGCCTTGCCGACGAGGCCGCGCTGCGGTAACGGTGCCGCCTCGGCCATCCGCCAGCGTAGCTCAGTGGTAGAGCAGCGGTTTTGTAAACCGCTGGTCGCGGGTTCGATCCCCGCCGCTGGCTCCCGGGCGCGGCGCGGACTTCGCCCGACACGCTTGTCCGGCTTGGTCGCGCGCGTGTTGTCTTGTCCAAGCTGCCGTCGTCGGCTATCACCGTCGCCGATGCTTGGCCGCGCCCTCCTCCGCCGCGTCGCCCCCGCTTGGGCGGGCGCGCTTGCTTGCCTCGCGCCGGCCACGCTGCCGGGCCAGGCCGAGAACTTTTCCAACCCGGCCGCCGCGCCGCCGTCTTCCCCCTACGGCCCGAACGAGGACTTTTCCGGCTCCCCGCTCGGGAGCCTCGGCGGCCTGCGGCCCTGGCTCGTGAAACGGGGCATCACGCTCTCGGGCATCTACACCGGCGAGGTCGTCGGCAACGTCCGCGGCGGCCTCCGGCGCGGGGTCGTCGCCGAGGGCCTGCTCGAACTCGACGTGGACGCGGACCTCGCCAAGCTGGCCGGCTGGACCGGCGCCAGCCTCCACGCCGGCGCGTTCTGGATCCACGGGGCCAGCCCGTCGCAGAAGCTCGTCGGCGACCTCGGCGTGCTCTCAAGCATCGACGCCTACGACACCGTGCGCCTCGCCGAGTGGTGGTTTCAGCAAAACCTCTTCGGCGACAAGCTCTCGCTCAAGGCCGGCCAGTTCTTCATCGACAACGAGTTCGCCTACACGAACTACGGCAACCTCTTCGCCACGAGCTCTTTTGGCGCGTTCTCGCTCTTCGGCCTGAACTATCCCTTCCCCTCCACCTATCCCATCGCCGCGCCGGCCGTGCGCCTGCTGTATCAGCCCACGCCGGAATGGCTCTTCCGCGTGGCTGCCTTTGCCGGCAGCACGCTGGCCGAGGACCGCAACACGACCTCGTTCCCCCGCTTCTCCGCGCGCGACGGCGCGCTCTTCCTCGGCGAGGCCACCTGGCGGCTCCATCCCCCCGAGAAAAGCTCCGGCCTGCATGGCACCTACAAGCTCGGGGTGATCTTTCACTCGCACTACGCCGGCCAGCTCAACGCCAACCCCGACTCGCTCGACCGCTCGATCTGGAGCGTCTATGTCGCCGCCGACCAGCAGGTTTGGCGGAGGCTGCGCGAGCACGGCACCAAGCAGGCCGGCGGCAAGGCGCCCAGCCTCGGCGTCTTCGTCCGCCTGGGCGTGGCCCCGCGTGACGTGGCCTTCGTGCACCGCTACGCCGAGGGCGGGTTCAACTACAACGGGCTGATCGCCGGCCGGAACGAGGACGTCCTCGGCCTCGGCGTCACGCACTCGGAGTTCTCCCCCACCGCCCGCCGCGCCAGCGTGCTCGGCGGCGGCCCCGCCTGGCGCCGCGAGACGCAGGTGGAGCTGACCTACCGCGTGGCGCTGAAGGATTGGTGGACCCTCCAGCCCAGCCTGCGCTACATCGTGAATCCGGGCGGCACGGGCGCGCGCGACGCCGTGGTGCTGGCGCTGCGGACCACGGCGGTCTTCTGATCCCCTTTCGCCATGGCGCCTCCTCCCCACCCGTCGCTGGAACCGCTCCCGCCC
>CALMOL010000309.1:10194-10583 GCA_937871685.1 uncultured Verrucomicrobiota bacterium | reverse complement strand
GTTAGCGTCCGCGCTCCACGGTGATCGCAAAGCATTGGGCCGGCGCGGGCAAGGGGGCGCCTTGCAACTCGAGGCGGGATTCCTCGTGGGGCACGCCAGCCAGCGCCGGCACGAGCTTCTCCGGGTTGGGTTCCCCGTCCGGGCCGATCTGGCTCAGGTAGATGACGGCGCGGGAAAAGCGCACCTTGCCCTCGCGGACTCCCCGCACCAAGCAAAGGAGCTCGCGCTCGTCGTTGAACTCCCGCACCGGCACGCGGCGGGGCCGCCAGTCCAAGCCGGTGAAATCCTCCACCGCCCGGACGAAGCCGCCTTGCTTGACCGGGACGGCCGGCCCCGGAACGAGGTGCGGCGTGGCGGCGTCGGGCGGAAGCGGGGAAAGTTGCCGGAAA
>CALMOL010000309.1:3366-10184 GCA_937871685.1 uncultured Verrucomicrobiota bacterium | reverse complement strand
CGTAGTCGAGGTGATGGCGCGTGTTCCAAACCTGCGGCCCCGAGTCCAGCCAGTAATACATTTCCCGGTCGAGGTAGGCGCCCGTTTCCTTCCAGCCGACCAGGCCGAGCGCGCCGACGGCGAGCGCGGTGCCGAGCCGCGGGGAAAACACCTCGCGCAGATGCCCCGCCAGGCCGGCGGCCCCGTTGAGCAGGAGCCACAGGCCGGGAAGGAGGAACCAGCAGTGGCGCGAGGGATTCATCAGGCTGTGCAGCCCGAGATTGAGGGAAAACCCCGCTCCGAATAGCAGCAGCGCCGCGCGGTCCGCCACGTGGACGCGCGCCCGCTCGACCGTGACGGCCACGCCGAGGAGCACCAGACCCCACAAGGGCCAGCCGAAGGCGCGGACCGGCATGTCGAGCACGCCCGTGAAAAAGGGGTGGAGGTTGTCCGGCCGGCCGAAGAAGGCGAGCGCACCCGCCTCGTTCGCGGCCTCGCCCTGAATGTGGTTGGAAAGCACCCCGGCCCTCCCCAAAACCTCGAAGGCGCTTCCCGTGGCCAGCGCAAATCCCGCCAGGATCGCCACCCGGCCCCAGGCGACGCCGCCCTCGCCAGGCACGAGCGCCTGCCAAGCCGCCAGCAGCAGCAGCGCCGGCAGGTAGATCACTTGGCCGTGATATAGCGCGAGCAAGCAAAGGAACATCCCCAGGGGAGCGAGAAACTTCCCCGCCGGCTGGCGCCACGCGCTCGCCGCGGAGAGAAGGGCCAGGCAGCCCGCTAGGCAGACCGCGTGCCAGCGATACATCTGAAGGGAGGGGAGGATCGCGGCGACCAAGGGAAGCAGGAGCACGGTCCACCGGGTGCCCGGGCGCGCCGTCGTCCGGGCAAACAACACGGCCAATCCCGCCAGCATCAGCGCGAAGAACGCGGCGTTGGTCCACTTGTAAGCGAGCCGGCTCGGCCCGAGAAAGCCCACCACCGGCACGACGAGGGGAACCAAGCCGAGATTGTAGGATCCGATGTGATGCCGCAGATAGAAGCCAAGGTAGCCCTGCTGCGCTTGCTCAAGCGCCATCTCGGAAAGGCGCAACGCGTCTTCCGCCTCGCTGTCGACGAGCGCGGGGAAAAATTCCATGCCGCGGCTGGCGCTCCCGCAAAAGACCGCGGCGACCAGCCCGCCCAGCAGCCAGCCGTGCCACCGGCGCAGCGGGGCTGGCGCCGCCTCGGGCGCGTCGGAACGGAAGGCCAGCGCGAAAACGGCCGTGTAAAGCGCCACGGCCGCGATCAGGACGCAGAAGACGGAAAGGGAAAGCCCGCGGGACGAAGCCCAGGGGGGGACGCCCGGGTAGAATAACGCGGCGACGAACGGCAGGCAGAGCAGCGCCGCCTGGAATCCCCGCCGCGCCGCGCCCGCCTTTTCCCCTTTGGCGCATGCCGGGAAATTCGTGTCCGCGCTGCTCATGAAGACGTGGACCATACACTCTTTTTCCGGAAGCCTGAGCGACCCGGCGGCAAAGGCTCGCGGGCGGGATGGATGCTCCAGCTGGCGCACTTGCGCGCTATAGGGAAATCACGCCGGAGACGCGCCGCGGCGGACACGACGCCCCCCTTGCCCGCCGCCCCCGCAATCCTCGCGCAATCGCCTCGAAACAAGGGCGGCAAGGGAGGAGCGACGCCCTCGCCGAACGGCGGTCGCTTGCCCCGGGCAAGATGCGAGCTTTTGCCCTTGGCACCGGCGTGGGCGGGCGGCACGGTGCGCGCTTCCTCCCCCGCTCATGCGCCTTCTCCTTCCCTTCCTCGCCGCGTGCGCGTTCAACGCCGCGCCCGCGTTGCGCGCCGACCAAGTCGTCGTCGTCACTTCCTTCCCCAAGGAACTCACCGACACCTTCAAGCAGGCTTACGAAAAGAAGAATCCCGGCACCACCGTGGAGATCCTCAACAAGGGCACCGCCAACGGCATCGCCTACCTCCGCGAGACTGCCGCCGGCGCGCGGCCGGACATCTTCTGGGTTTCCGCCCCCGACGCCTTCGAGCTCCTCGCCAAGGAAAACCTCCTCGTGAAGCTCCCGAAGCTGAACCCCGCCGTGCCGGAAAAGATCGGCGACTTCCCGATCAACGACCCCAACGGCTTCTACCAGGGCCAGGCGCTCGCCGGCTACGGGATCATGTTCAACACGCGCTACCTTAAGGCCAACGACCTCCCGCCGCCCAAGGAGTGGGCCGACCTCGCGCGGCCCGAGTGGCAGGGCCACGTCGCCACCAGCGCCCCCTCGCGCTCCGGCACCACGCATCTCACCATGGAGACCATCCTCCAGGGCGAGGGCTGGACGAAGGGCTGGACCCAGCTCGCCGAGATCGCCGGCAATTGCGCCGCCATCCCCGAGCGCTCCACCGGCGTGCCGGACGGCGTCGGCTCCGGCCAGTTTGGCGCCGGCATGGTGATCGATTTCTTCGGCTTCGCCGCCAAGTATTCCGGGCAGCCGGTGGACTTCGTGTATCCCGCGCTCACCGCGCTCGTGCCCGCGAACATCGGCCTCGTCGCCGGCGCGAAGAACCCGGACGCCGCGCAGAAGTTCATGGCGTGGAGCGTTTCCGCCGAGGGCCAGGCGCTGCTGCTGGACAAGAAAGTCTCGCGCCTGCCGGTGCTGCCCGCCGCCTACGCGAACGCGCCGGCCGGCTTCCCGCGCCCCTTCGAGAAGCCGATCACGGCCAAGGTGAAGTTTGATCCGCAGCTTTCCGAGGCCCGCTACTACGTGGTGAGCGCGCTTTTCGACCAGACCATCACCTTCCGCCACAAGGAGTTGGTCGCCGCGACCAAGGCCATCCACGCCGCCGCGGCGCGCCTGGCGAAGTCCAAGAACGCTGCCGGCGAAGCGCTGCTGGAGGAAGCGCGCAAGCTCGCCTTCGCCCCTTTGGTGACCGCCGAGCAGGTGGCCGACGCCGAGTTCCTCCGCTCCTTCCGCGCGTCGAAGAAGGACGCCGAGGCCGGCAAGAAAATGGCCGCCTCCGAGGAAACGTGGGGCAACCAGGCGAAGGCGAACTATGCCCGCGCCGTGGAGCTGGCGAACAAGGCCGCCGGAATGTGAGAGCGACGTGCGATCAAAATTTCGAGATCGCCGCGGAAGTCGCAGAGGCGGCTCTGTCCGCGAAGCGGACGTGCCGCCTCAAATTTCTTCCGGGGTGGCGGCCCCGAAACGAGGGCGAACAAGCGGCGGCCACCCGGGAAATTCGCGAGGCGGCACGTCCGCTTCGCGGACAGAGCCGCCTCGACAACAAGCCCGGGCGTCGCCAATGCTGAAGCGCGGGCGGCCCCTCAGGCCTTCGCCGTTGTCTCAAGATACCGATTCCGCAGCGCCTGCGTGGCGGCGCGGAACGCCCCTTGGTCGCTGCCGACCGCCACGAAGCGAGCGCCTTGCTCCAGGTAGCGGCGGGCGTCTGCCTCGACCGGCGCGAGGATGCCGACGGTGCGCTGGTGCCGCGCGGCGCGGGCGAAAATCCCGCGCATCGCTTCCTGCACTTCCTCGTGGCCCGGATTTCCGAGGTGGCCGAGGCCGGCCGCGAGGTCGGACGGCCCGATGAAGATTCCGTCCACGCCTTCGACGCCGCAGATGCCTTCCAGATTCTCCAGGCCGGCGCGGCTCTCGATCTGGACCATCACGCAGATCTGGTCGTTCACCGTCTGGAAGTAGTCGGGCACGGTGCCGTAGCGGTTCGAGCGTTGCGCTACCGACACCCCTCGGATGCCGGCCGGTGGATAACGAGTGGCAGCCACGGCGCGGCGCGCTTCCTCCGCGGACTCCACAAAGGGAATCAGGAAGTTGTAGAACCCGGCGTCGAGCAGGCGCTTGAGGATCACCGGATCGTTGACCGGCGGACGCACCACGGGCGCGCTGTCGCTGTCCTTGAGCGCCATGAGCTGCGGGATGAGCGTGAGCACGTCGTTCGGCGAGTGCTCCGCGTCGAGCAGCAGCCAGTCGAAGCCGGCGAGGCCGAGGATCTCGGTGGTGATCGGGTTGGCCAGCGAGGACCAGCAGCCGATGAGGCGCTTGCCCGCGAGGATGTCCCGGCGGAAGGCGTTGGGGAAGGCGGTGTAGGCCATAGAAATAGGGGTCGTTGCGGAGCTTCAGCGCACCAAGCAGGGGCGCTTCGGGTTGAAGGTCCAGTTGGGGATGAGGAATTGCATGCCCTGGGCGTCATCGCGCGCGCCGAGGCCATGCTGAAGGTAGAGCTGATGCGCCGCCTCGATCCGCGCCAGGTCCACCTCGACGCCCAAGCCGGCGCGCTCGGGAACGGCGACGTGGCCGTCCACGATGGCGAAGGGCTCGCGGGTCAATCGCTGCCCGTCCTGCCAAATCCAGTGAGTGTCGATGGCCGTGATCTTTCCCGGCGCGGCGGCGGCGCAGTGCGTGAACATCGCCAGCGAGATGTCGAAGTGGTTGTTGGAATGCGAGCCCCACGTCAGCCCCCACTCGCGGCACATCTGGGCCACGCGCACCGAGCCGGCCATCGTCCAGAAATGCGGATCAGCCAGCGGGATGTCCACGGACTGGAGTTGGATCGCGTGGCCCATCTGCCGCCAATCGGTGGCGATCATGTTGGTCGCCGTCGGCAGGCCCGTCGCGCGGCGGAACTCCGCCATGACCTCGCGGCCGGAAAACCCGTTCTCCGCGCCGCAGGGATCCTCGGCGTAGGCGAGCACATGGCCCTGCCCCCGGCAAAGGCGCACCGCCTCCTCGAGCGACCACGCGCCGTTCGGATCGAGCGTGACGCGCGCCTCCGGAAACCGCTCGGCCAAGGCGGTGGCAGCCTCCATCTCCGCCGCGCCGTCGAGCACGCCGCCCTTCAGCTTGAAGTCGTTGAACCCATACCGGACGCGCGCCGCCTCGGCCAGGCGCACGACGGCCTCCGGCGTCAGCGCCTCCTCGTGGCGCAAGCGCAGCCAGTCGTCGGTCGCGTCCGGCTCGGAGCGGTAGGGTAGGTCCGTCTTCCGACGGTCGCCCACGTGGAAAAGGTAGCCGAGCATTTCTACACGGTTCCTCTGCTGGCCCTCGCCGAGCAGCGCGGCCACGGGCACGCCGAGGTGCTGGCCGAGCAGGTCGAGCAGCGCCGCCTCCAGCGCGGTGACGGCGTGGATGGTGATGCGCAGGTCGAAGGTTTGCAGGCCACGCCCGCCGGCGTCGCGGTCGGCGAACTGCCGCCGCGCCTGGTTCAGCACGCGTTGGTAGTTCCCGACGGATTGGCCGATCACGAGCGCGCGCGCGTCTTCTAGCGTCTGGCGGATTTTCTCCCCGCCGGGCACTTCGCCAACGCCGGCGTGGCCGGCGCTGTCCCGCATGATGACGATGTTGCGCGTGAAGAACGGGGCATGCGCGCCGGACAAGTTGAGCAGCATGCCGTCATGCCCCGCGACGGGGACGACGCGCATCTCGGTGATGACCGGCGCGCCAGCGGTGGACTGAGGGTTAGGTGAGTCGGCGTTCGTTGGGGGCATGGTAGGCAGATTGAGGTTGCTGGCCGAACTCGGCGGAATCGACGATCCACGCGATGGCTTGGTCGCTGAGCGTGAAACCGAGTCCCGGCCGGTTCGGCACGAGCATGCGCCCCTCGCGCATTTCCAGGCGCCCGTTGAAAAGCGGCTCCAGCCAGTCGAAGCGCTCCAGCCACGGCTCGCGCGGGTAGGCGGCGCGGAGGTGCAGGTGGATTTCCATGGCGAAGTGCGGTGCCACTTCCAGACCCTTCTGGTCGGCGAGGCTCATGATCTTCAGGAACGGCGTGGTCCCGCCGACGCGCGGCGCGTCCAGCTGCACGAAGTCGGAGGCGTGGGCGTGGATCAACTGCGCGTGCTCGACGAAGCTCGTCAGCATCTTGCCGGTGGCGATGAACGTGTCCATGGCCGCCGAAGCGCACGCGGTGAGCATGCCGAAGACGATGGGCGTCTTGCGCGCCACGGTGAGCGAATAGCCGCGTTCGAGCATGGTGTCGGAGATCACCCCGCCGAGGATGCCGCGCAGCGCCGGCATCGAGGCCATGAAGCCCGCCCGGAGGATCGACGCGCCGCGCTGCTTCACAAGATACACCGGGAACCACGTGATGAAGAAGGAGGTGTGCATCGTGATGCAGTATTGGCCGAAGTGGACGCCGACGAACAGCATCCGATTGGAGAGAAGCTGAGCTGCTTCCAACCCGCGCGCGGCGGGTCGGCGCCTCGCTGCCGGTCAGGCCCGCGGTGATGCCCCGGGCTCGCCCGCTCTCAACTCGGCCAATCGAGCCTTCGCCCAGTGCGAGCCTCGCTCGTTTTGCTCGGCGAGGAATTGCAAAGCGCCGAGCGCGCGGGGTTTGTCGATTCGCCAGAGCGCCTCGAAGGCCTGCTGATAGACATCGTATTCGATAAACTGGTCATAGTTTACGCGCCGCGAATGCCAAGCGTCCGACCGGACCAGCTTTTCCAGGGGACCAATCGCTTCCACCGCACCGAGCCGGCCGAGAACCTCGGCCGCGAAAAAGGTCTGCTCATCCTCTCTTGAGGCGACGACCTCCAGCAGGCGTGGGACGATGCCATCACCCATGGCGACGAGTTCCTCGACCGCGCGCCGGCACAGCGGAAAGTCCACGGCGGGATCGTAGCCGGCATCCCCCAAGCCCGATGAGAACGAACCGTCGGCGGCGCTGTAGTCCATCAGGTCGCGGAGGAGTTTCTCCATCCGTTCGGCGTCAAGCATGGCGAGGAACTGCCACGAACGACCGTCGGAGGCAAGGGACCCGCGGGGGGGGGGGGCCGGGGGCCCCCGGGTGCCCGCCGGGGGAAGGGCGTTTGAATGCGTGGGGCCCGCCCCGCCGCC
>CALMOL010000309.1:0-3356 GCA_937871685.1 uncultured Verrucomicrobiota bacterium | reverse complement strand
CCCTCACCGCGGGCACCACCTACTACGTCCGCGTCGCGGGCCGCTTCCATCAGTCCGGCCCCTTCAACCTCTCCGTCACCGGCGGCCGCGGCGTGAACCCCCCCCCCCACGCCCTGCTCGCCCCCCCCACCCCCCTCGGGGGGCCCCCCGGGCCCGGGGGGGGGGGGGGGGCCGAGTCGCCGCCGATGCCAGCGCGGCGCAAGGCCTTTGAAATCCTTCGGGCCTGCCCGGCGGCCGGCGCTGGATGGGTAGGAAGAGTCGCCATCGCCTTCAAACCACGAGAAGCGTGGCCGAAGGCTTTCAAATTCTACCGGCTCTTCCGCTAAAGCCGCCGGCGAGAATGGATTGCTCGGCGACGGTGCGCTCGCGCCCGCAATGGCGCGAGGGACCGCGCCATCCACCTTGGAGAAGCCCCGTCGCTCGCCCTCATTTCTGCCGGCGGTTCTTCAAGCTGCCAACGGCAGCGCGACCGCGAGCGCCTCCTTGCGGCGTCGCCGAGCCTGGGATCCGTCCCGCGTGGCGGCGCATGTCCCCCGCAGCGACGGCCAAACCAGCCGCCGGGAACTCGATCCGAACCGTGCAACCCAAACTTGCGGACGCCCGCTTCGTCACCGAGCGGCTGCGCGTCGATCGCCGCCGGTATCCGAAGTCCAGATGATCGCGGGCGGTCGGATGTCCGGTGAGCGCCGAAGCGTCTGGGCCAGCAGATCTCCTCTCATGATGCGCAATCTGGATTTTAGTTCGTGGCAGGGGGTGCTCACGACCCTCCTTGGGCTGGTGGTGGTGACGGGCCTGGCGGTCGGCATCCGCCTGCTGCTGATGGAAACGGTGCAGCAGCGCCGCCAGCGCGAGAACCGGCAGATCAACGAGCGCTTGCGCACTTTGATCGCCGCCTACAAGGCGCTGGGAGGTTCCTTCACCGGCGAACTGGCGGTGGACCCGACGCACCTGCGCGACTTCCTGAGCCGTCGGCCTCTGCCGAGGTCTGGCGGGGAAGGGGCCACGGCAACGGCCGAGCCCACCCCGGCCCCGGCTTCCTCTGATCGTTCGCGCCGCATCCGCGATGCCGTCGAAGCCGCGCTCTCGGACGTGATCCTGCTCGGCACCGCGGAGCAGGTGCGGCTGGCGGCGCAGGCGGCGACCGATCTCGTGGCGGGACGCCCGATCCACACCAACGAACTGGTGGTCTCCCTGCGCGACTTCATTCGCCAAGTGCTCGATCTGGAGCCGGTGCCAAAGGAGTCGGCGATTCCGAAGCAGGGTCCGGTCCGCGCCAGCGGCGCCGGGTCCCGCGGCGGCAAGGGCCAAGGCGCCGAAGGCGGTGGCGACCGGGCCGGCACGAAGGAAGACGGCAATGGCGCGGGTGCCGGCGGCCTTGGCGCCGCGGGGGGAGGAATGGGCCTGGGGAGCGGTGGCGGCGCGGCCGACGACCACGAAGGGCACGCCACCTAGTCGCGTCCGCCCAGCGCATCACCGGGGCCTGCGCTTGATCCCCCACTACCGCGCGGCGTGCGCGCGGGCGACGAGGATGTATTTCTCCGCCAACGTGCGGATGCCGGCCTGCTCCTCGGCCGTCAGCGTGCGCACCACCTTGGCGGGAGCGCCGAGGATCATCGATCCCGGCGGCGCCACGAAGCGCTTCGTCACCAGCGCCCCGGCCCCGACGATGCAGCGGTCCCCGATGATCGCGCCGTCGAGCACCGTGGCGCCCATGCCGATGAGGCACTCGTCGCCGATGGTGCACGCGTGGATGATCGCGCTGTGGCCGATGGTTGTGTAACGGCCGACGGTCACCGGCAGGTCATTCGCCAGGTGGATCAGCGTCAGGTCCTGCACGTTGCTGCCTTCCCCGATCTGGATGGCCTCGATGTCCGCCCGCAAGACGGCCCCATACCAAACGCTGCTGTCCCGGCCCAGATGCACGTCGCCGATGACGGTCGCGTTCGCCGCCACGAAGGCCGCCGCCGCGACATCCGGGATGCGAGAAAGATGACGAGCGAGGCGTTCCGATGCGTCCATCGCTCATCATACGATGATCCCGGTGCGCAACCAATCGCCGCGGGGCACTTTGGTTCGCTTGACGCCGCCTTTGGCGCCACGAGTTGAAGCGCGATCACCGTGCCTGCGGCGTCCTTGGATACCTTCGTGATGGTCTAGTCAAGCGGGCGGAGGGCGTTGATGAGGGCGGGATAATCCTGCCAGGCGTTGACCACCTTGCTGAATTCCTCGACGGCGCCGTCCGCGGATCGCGTGGAACCCGACCAGCGTGGTTGGCCTCGATCCAAGCATGAGAGGCCACCGTGCCGGCTCTCCGATCGGGGATGGTGAACCGCCGCAGGTCCTCGCCGGCCGCGTCCGGATCCTCGAAGATGATGGTTCGGAAGGGGGTTCCAGTTGGGACATACAGACCTTTGGTCAGAATCCCCCGCTCGCTCGCGCGGTAGAGACAAATCGCGGATTTCGCGGGCGTGATGGTGACCAAATCGACGAACGTTTCCGGCGCGGACGCTTGGCGAATCCCTCGGCGTCCTCCACTCGAACGCGTAGCCGACCAATGATCACCCGGACCAATCCCCTTCGCCGCCTGATCGATCTAGTCTGTCGCCAGGCATCTCGCATCCTCCGTTAGATGACGTCCGGCCAAGTTCAGATGCGGAGGCATTCAAAGGTGGACGAATTCCATCTAAGGTCAGACGACTTTCATCCAACTTTGGACGACCTTCGTTCAACGTTGGACGGGGGTCATCCAAGGTTGGATGAAAACCGTTCAAGGTTGGATCAAAGTCGTTCAACGTTGAATGGGGGGTGATCCAATCTTGGATGAGGTGGCATCCAACGTTGGATGAAAGTCATCCAAGTTCAGATGGGGGGAGATCCAAGGTTGGATGAAGCTCGTTTAACCTTGGACCAGAACCGTTCAAGGTTGGATGAAAGTCGTTCAACCTTGGATGAAGGGTCGTCCAATCTTAAAGGAGGGGCCATCCAACCTTAGCGGGGAGGACATTCAACTTTGGACGAGGGGTCGTCCAAATTTAAAGGAAGGGTCATCCAACTTTAGATGACTGCCCCGTTAACCCGGACGTCTTCCAGAAGCGCGGGCTGACCCGTGGGTGGGTGATCCAGCCCGGCTGGGTTGCGGAGCTCTGGAGCATTTTCAATCCGGCTCCTCGCGCACGCCGGCGGCGGCTTGCGGAAGAGCGCAGGCGTTTTGGAGTGCGGGGTCCCTGACCCCGCTTTGCCTTCCGGGCCGCGGCAACGCTTCGAAAGCGGCGACAGGTCGCCGCCCTCCGAAGCCTTCGGCTCCCAATCGCCTCGCCAGGAGGCTGGGGCGAGGCGGCGGGCAAGGGTTTCGGCGC
>CALMOL010000308.1 GCA_937871685.1 uncultured Verrucomicrobiota bacterium | reverse complement strand
CGCCTGGGCACGTCCCGGGCGTCTCCCGCACCTCCATCCCATCCTTCCTCTCCCGTGTCTCCCACTCTCCTCTTCCTCCTCGGCCTGCTCGTCCTCGGTCTTTTCGGCTGGTATTTCATGGAACACCACGCCGGGCGAAAAAAGCTCGCCGGCCTCACGCTCACCTTCCTGGTGAGCGCCCTCTGCGTCCTTTCCGCCACCCCGCCGGCCGATGTGGTGGACGCCAACGGCAACATTCTCCGCCGCGGCAAAATCCTCCTCGGCCTCGACTTGAAAGGCGGCACCGCCTTCCAGATCCGCCTCGTTCGCGACAACCCGTCGGCCCCCATCACCAAGGCCGCGCAGGAACGCGCCGTCGAGGTCATCCGCGGCCGCGTGGACCGCTTCGGCGTCGGCGAGCCGATCATCACCCCCTTGGGCGAGGACAAGATCCTCGTTCAGATCCCCGGCCTCGACACCGCCAAGATCGCCTCCGTGCGCGAGCAACTCCAGCTCGTCGCCAAGCTGGAGTTCAAGCTCGTTCACCCGCAGAGTGACTCCCTCATCGCCCAGATCGACGCCGGCCAAGCCGTGGTGCCGCCCGGCTATGAGATCAAGGAGGAGTCCATCAAGGAAGCCCTCGAAACCAAACCCCGCGGCACCGAGCCGCCGGCCGCCCACCGCCTCCTCGTGAAGCGCCGCGCCGATATCACCGGCGAGCGCGTCGCCTCCGCCCACGCCTTCTACGACATCCAGGGCTGGGGCATCACGCTCAAGTTCGACTCGCCGGGCGCCAAGCAGTTCGGGGAGCTCACCCAGGCCAACGTGGGCAACCAGCTCGCCATCGTGCTCGATGGCAAGGTGGAGTCCGCCCCCGTGCTCCGCTCCGCCATCTTCAGCGGCTCGGCGAGCATCACCGGCTCCTTCACCGAGGCCCGGGCGCGCGACCTCGCCTCCGTGCTGGAAAACCCGCTCCAAACGCCGGTGAAGATCGAGGAAGAGCGCTCCGTGTCCGCCTCGCTCGGGTCTGACTCGATCCGCCACGGCGTCATCGCCGGCCTCGCCGGCGTGCTGGCCACCTTCGTGGCGGTCGCCGCCTATTACCGCTTCGTCGGCCTCGTCGCAAACCTCGCCCTCCTCGTCAACGCCCTCCTGCTCTTCGGCGTGATGACTCAGTTCCAGTTCGTGCTCACCCTGCCGGGCATCGCCGGCATCGTGCTGACCATCGGCATCGCCATCGACGCGAACGTTCTCATCTACGAGCGCCTCCGCGAGGAATTGGACCAGGGCAAGCCGCTGCGCGCCGCGCTGGAGGGCGCCTACCGGCGGGCCTTCAGCCCGATCTTCGACGCGCACGTCACGCAGATCCTCACCTCGGTCATCCTCGTCGAGCTTTCGTCCGGTCCGGTGCGCGGCTTCGCCATCACGCTCACCGTCGGCATCATTTGCTCGCTCTTCTCGGCGCTCCTCGTCACGCGAAACCTCTTCGCGTGGGGACTGGACAACTTCGGGCTGAAGCGCGTGACGATGGCCCACGTCATCCGCTCGGATCGCCGCTTCAACTTCCTCGGCCACGCGCGCACCGCCCTCCTCGCCTCCCTGGCTGCCGTGGTGATCTCCGTGGGCGCCTTCGCCTGGCGCGGGAAGCACAACTTCGGCCTCGAGTTCCGCGGCGGCGACCTCCTTGTCCTTTCCTCGCAGAGGGCGGTCGAGGCCGAGGAAGTCCGCCAGGTCCTCGGCACCATCGGCCTCGCCGAGGGCACGGTGCAGATCGAGTCGAAGGCCGGCCGCAACTTCGTGAACATCCGCAGCGACTTCGACACCACGCCGCGCATCCTCGCCGCGCTCCAATCCAGGCTCGCCGACCGCGGCCTGCACCTGGAGCAGTCCGAGAAGGTCGGCGCCCTGGTCGGGAGCGAACTGGCGAAAAATTCCGTGGTTGCCCTCCTCGCCGGCATGGTGGGCATCTTCCTCTACCTCGCCTTCCGCTTCGAAAGCTCCTACGCGCTGGGCACGGTGGTGGCCCTCCTGCACGATGTGATCGTGGTGATCGGCGTCTTTGCCCTCCTGGGCCGGGAGATGACCCTCGTCATGGTCGGCGCCGTGCTCACCGTGGCCGGCTATTCGGTGAACGACACCGTGGTCGTCTTCGACCGCATCCGCACCAACCTGCGCGAGGGCCGGCCGGGTAGCGTCCGTGAGATCATGAACGCCGCGATCAATGAGACCCTCTCCCGCACCACCCTTACGGCGGGCCTCACCCTCATCTCCGTGCTGGCGCTGCTTTTCTTCGGGGGGCCGGTCCTGAGCTCCTTCGCCCTCGCCATGCTCGTCGGCATCGTGGTGGGAACGTTCTCGTCCATCTTCGTCGCTCCGCCGGTCGCCCTCTGGTATGCCCGCCTCCGCCACGGCAGCCTCCGCGAGGAATTGCAGGCCAGCGACGCGCGCTTGCGGAAGGACAAGCCCGCCGGCCCGCCGCTGCCCGCCGCGGCAGAGGTTTGAAGAGCGCCGCCTCCTCAC
>CALMOL010000307.1 GCA_937871685.1 uncultured Verrucomicrobiota bacterium | reverse complement strand
GTGACCACTTCCAAGGTTCTCACGAGGACCCTCGCAAGTGGCCGGAAACGAGCATCGGGATCTTCGGCGGCCCGCCCCAGAAGGTGCGCCGAAGCTCCCGAGGCCGTTTGACGAAGACGCGATGAGTGGCCGAAGAGGTTCTGTCCGCGCCTGTCTCGCAGGGCAGAAGGCCGCGCGTCGATTCGCCGCGGACGAGCGAACCGTCATGAGTCATACCCTCACTTGCTTCTCGGACGCTGCCTTCGGCAAGGAAGATCTTTTGCACCCTTGAAGCTGATGTCGCGTTCGTTTGGCTCGGAGGACTTACGGAGTCTTTCCCGGAAAGCCATGTTTCATGCTAGAGGATAGCCATGCCCACCCTCGATTGGATCGGGAAGCGTGCCGTGGTGAATCACCACCGGGAGCTGCCCTACCGACTGCTGCACTGCGATCCCGCGCTCGGCGCGGGCGATCCGGCGTCGGGCAATCTTCTCGTCGAGGGTGACAATCTCCACGCGCTCAAGGCCCTGCTGCCCTACTACGCCGGCCGGGTGAAGTGCATCTACATCGACCCTCCTTACAACACCGGCAACGAAGGGTGGGTGTATAATGACAACGTCAACGCACCGGAAATCCAGAAATGGCTCGGCGACACCGTCGGCAAGGAGGCCGAGGACCTCTCCCGGCACGACAAGTGGCTCTGTATGATGTATCCGCGGCTGGCGTTGCTGAGGGAGTTCTTAACGGAGGACGGCGTAATTCTAATCTCGTTGGATGAAACTGAGATCGGGGTTCTACGCGTGTTGATGGACGAGATTTTCGGAAAGCTGAACGCGCTTGGATCGATTGTCTGGAACACTCGCAATACGGACAATCGAATCAAAACCCACCTCTCGCCCGACCACGAATATCTACTCGTCTACGGCCGATCCGAGCTTTCAAGAATCGAGGGGCGAATTATTGATCGGGGCGATTTTAAAAACCTGGACGGTGATGCGCGCGGTCCATACGTGACTGATCCCCTTACTGGAAAGGCAATCGCCGATGACCGACCAAATCTTCACGCCTACAATATGGTCCAACCAGAGACTGGCTATACCTGGAAACCAGACCCGGCGTATGGATGGATCACTGACGAAGCAGGCTACAAGAAGCTTCTAGCCGAGAATCGCATCTGGTGGCCGACCAGTCCGACACGCGGCAAACCTCGAAAAAAGCGGTTTTTATTCGAGACAAAAACGCGGATGCCGGCCTCAACTTTTTGGATGGAGTTCAAGACATTTTCGGGGGCACGTGACTTGGACGACATTCTCGGGGAACGAGTCTTCGCTTTTCCTAAGCCAGTGCCTGTGGTTCAGCGTGTGATTGATTACTGCGCTCCCCCTGGCTCGATTATCTTAGATTCTTTTGCAGGCAGTGGAACTACAGGTCACGCAGTGCTCAAACAGAATGCCGAAGACAAGGGCAATCGCCGGTTCATCCTAATTGAGATGGAGGCGGCAATAGCGCGTAATATCACGCGCGAACGTGTGCTTCGCGTAGCGGAAGGATATCAGAACGCAAAGGGTGAGCGCGTCGAAGGTCTCGGCGGCGGCTTCCGCTTTTGCACGCTCGGCGAGCCGATTATCGACGCGAACGGCCGCTTTCATCCAGATGTGAAGTGGCAGGATCTCGCGCATCACCTCTGGTTTGCCGAGACGGGCGAGCCGCTACCCGCGGGCGAGGGGCGCTTCGACCCGAGCAACCCATTGCTTGGCGTGGCCGGCGATGGCCGCGCGATTTATTTGCTGCCCGGCGGCCCGGATGGCGCGAGCGGCAGCGCACTCACGCCACACACACTCGCGGCGTTGCCCGCCCACGACGGGCCGCGCGTGGTCTATGGTGAAGCCTGCACCCTGCGCGAGACGACGCGCTCGCGGGAGCGCATCCTTTTCAAACAGATTCCCTACCAAGTCCGCCAGCAATGACTCCCTACGGACACAAGACTTACCAGAACGAGGTGCTCTCCTCGCTGCGCGGGTATCTCCGGCGCTGCGCGGAGACCAACGATCCGGGCCGCGCCTTTCGGGAGTTCACGGAAGCGTCCTACGGCTTGGCGAGCGATTACCGCGCGGTCACGAACCTGCCCGTGGGCTCGGCCATGCCGGCGGACATGCCCTTCGTTTGCCTGCGAGTGCCGACGGGCGGCGGCAAGACGGTGATCGGCGCGCGGAGCATCCGCGTGGTGCGCGACGAGTTGCTCGACACGGGGCATCCGGTGGTGCTGTGGCTCGTGCCGAGCGATGCCATCCGCTCGCAAACCCTGCGGCAGATGCGCGATCGGCGCAGCCCCCTGCGACAGGTGCTGGACGAGGAGCTGGAGCGCGTGGAAATCCTCGACGTGCAGGAGGCGCTCTACGCGCCGCGGGCGGTCTTCGACGGCGGTGTCGTGATCTTCGTGGGGACGGTTCAAGCTTTCCGCGTGAAGAACACCGACGGGCGGAAGGTGTATGATGACAACGGCTCGCTGATGTCGCACTTCTCTCACGTGCCGGACGAGGCGAAGGCGCGGCTGCCGCACGGCTTCCCGCACTCGCTGGCGAACGTGCTCCGGCTGCGCCGCCCGCTGGTCATCATGGACGAGGCGCACAACGCGCGCACGAGCGGCAGCATGGAGATGCTCGAACGCTTCCAGCCGCGGTGCGTGGTGGAGCTGACAGCGACGCCGCGCGTGAAGGCGACGGCGGAGCATTCGCCGAGCAACGTGCTGCACAGCGTGAGCGCGAGCGAGCTGAAGGCCGAGCGGATGATCAAACTGCCGATCATCGTGGATTGCCAGACGGGCTGGAAGGAGTTGCTCGCCTCAGCGCTGGCCATGCGCGAGAAACTTGAGGCGAAGGCGCGGGAAGAGCATGCCGCCGGAGCGCCGGTGCTGCATCCGCTGCTGCTCATCCAGGCCGAGCCGCACTCGCAGCAGCGGGAGACGCTGCACGTGGAAGCGGTGGAAGCGGCGCTGACTCAAGACTTCCAGATTCCCGCGGAGCAAATCGTCGTGGCCACCGGCGATCGGCGCGGGCTGGACGACCAGGAAGTGATGACGGCGGCCAGCCCCGTGCGGGTGATCATCACTCAGCAAGCACTCCGCGAGGGCTGGGATTGCTCCTGGGCTTATGTGCTTTGCTCGCTCTCGGAGACGCATTCCAGCACGGCGGCGCAGCAAATCCTCGGACGCATCATGCGCCAGCCGGATGCGCAGGAACGCGCTTCGCAGGAGCTGAACCAGTGCTACGCCTTCCTGCGCTCGCCGCATTTCATCTTGGCTGCCGAGCCGCTGCGCGAGCATCTCGTGGAGGAGGCCGGTTTCAACGAGCAGGAGGCCGCGAGCTTTGTGGCTCCGCTGGAGCCGCGGCAGGGCCTTCTCCCTATCGACGGACGAGGCGTGAAGAGCCTCACGGTCACTTTATCCGAGGACTTCAAGGTGGAGGACCTGGAACTGACCTCGCGGGAGCATGTGCAGTGGCAGCCCGAGACGCGCCGGCTGACGATTCGCGGCGTGCCGGATGCCCAAGACGAAAGGGCGCTCGTGGCTTGCGTCGAGACGGGCGAGAACAAGGTGCAGATCGAGCATGCGGTGCGTGCGCTCCGGCGCGAATCGCGGATCATGCGGGCGCCGGCGGATCGGGGCGAGCGCTTCGCCGTCCCGCGGTTGATGATCCTGGAGCAGGGCCGGCTGGTCTTGCCGGACGAGAGCCAGTTTCTCTCGCAGCCATGGAAGCTGCCGCACCCCATTACGGACGCCGATTTACCAATCCTCACGGGGCTGAGGACGCCACACAGCGTGGGTATTCTCGATGTGGAGGACGGCCGCGTGATCACGCGTCAGATGCCGGCGCTGCAACGTGAGCTGGAGCTGCTCGAAGTGCAGGAGAACTGGACGGCCAGCCGTCTCGTGACGTGGATCGACCGGAATATTCCGCATCCTGACCTGCCAGCGGAGGAAACCACGCTCTGGCTTTATGCCATCCTGAAGCAGCTACAGGAGCGGGGGCAGAAGCTCGGCGAGTTGGTGCGCGACCGCTTTGTGCTGCGGCGAGCCTTTGAGCAGCGCATCGGCACCCTGCGTAAGAGGGCCGAGCGGCAGCATTTCCAAGATCTCCTCTTTGCGCCCGATGCGGCCAAGCGCGTTCGGGTTGGAGCGGATCATGGTTTTGAATTCGATCGCTACGCCTATCCGGCGCGCTGGGTTTGCCCACGTAGCGCGGAATTCGACAAGCACTACTACGAGAAGGTCGGCGAGCTGAGGGAGGAGGGGGAGGAGTTTCGCTGCGCGCGATTCCTCGACGCACTCGCCCCGGTGAAATTCTGGGTGCGGAACCTGGAGCGTCAGCCGCGGTTCTCTTTCTGGCTGCAAACTTCGAGCGATCGGTTTTACCCAGACTTCATCTGCCGTTTGCAGGATGGCCGCGTGGGCGTCGTCGAATACAAGAACGAGAAGGACTGGAGCAATGACGATAACAGGGAGAAGCGCGATCTCGGTAGCCTGTGGGCAGAGCGGAGCGAGGGACGTTGCCTATTTCTCATGCCGCGCGGGCCGGAGGAACTGGCGAGGATTGCACAGCTGTTCTCCACGCCGTCACCAATAGTGGAGCAGGGCGAATGGTTTGCCCCGCGGCATGGTGCAACTCAGATCGATGCTGTGCCCTTAGCGGAACACTCGATCGTTCGCGCGCGCCAGGAGCTACAGGGCGCTGGAGTGCGAGCCGGAGAAATTGGAACGATTGTGCACGTGTATGGGGACGGCGGATATGAAGTGGAATTTGTCGAAGGGCGGACACGACCAGCGGTCGTCACTTTGGGGCAAGGGGACGTGGAGGCTCTGGTGAACCAATGAATCGACTACCCGCTCACGAAGACCTGCACATCGCGGAGGTGAAGGTGACCACCTACCTGCTCAACCTCGAACATCCGATCGGTGGACCGAAAGCGCGATATTTCATCAACCGGGGCTTTACAGCGGATGATTGGGAGCGCTTCGCGGAGGCTCTGCGAGAGCACGGCAAAACGCAGTCAGTGACCGAGACGGAAGTGACCCGCTACGGCCAGAAATACGTGGTCGAATGCCAAATCATGAGCCCGGATAACAAGAACCCGTGCATCCGTTCAGTCTGGATCAAGGAGGGCACAAGACCGCTGCGCTTGGTGACGGCACATCCGAATTTCTAAGTAAGGGGAGGTGAATGCTACGCTAGGGGTGTCTGGCCGTGGGGAATAACGATCGCCCGAGGACCTTTCCCTGCTGGAGGAGCGATCCCCGAAGACGGCGCGAGAAGACGATCTGGAGGCGGCCGGCGGCCCTCGGCGAAGGCGGCGGTGACTTCAGCCCTTACGGAATGATCGCGCGATAGAAGCGCTGTCGCACGCCGCTGCCCGGGGTGGCGAAGGTGATGGGGAAGTTGCCGTTCGCGTCCGCCGTGCTGGTGTTGATAAAGTTCCACTGCGCCAAGGTCGCCGGAAGGGAATCGACCGATTGCACGGTGTATTGCTGGCCCGGCGCGCCCCTGAAATCGATCTGGTAGCCGCCGCCCGCGATCCGCTGGATGTTTACCGCCGTCGGCGGGAACGGCTTGACCAGCAATTGGCC
>CALMOL010000306.1:1751-11214 GCA_937871685.1 uncultured Verrucomicrobiota bacterium | reverse complement strand
CCGGCCCCCGGTTGGCCCCCCCCGCCGCGCCCGCGACGCCCAACGCGGTCACTGGCCACCGCTCTCCAAAACGTCCCCGGCCCTCCGAAAGCCGCCGCCCGCGGCTGCGACCAGTCGAATCGAAAATGCTCTAGAACGCTTGGTGTGAAATGAGGCGCCTGGGCCTTGAAGGGAAAGTGCCCGGGCCGCTAGGCTGGCTGGCTCCTCGCCAAAGGAAACCGAAGCCCACGCCCAGATGATCGACCCGGACACTTTCTTGACCGCACTTTACGTGCAAGCCGACGACTTTTTCCAGCCTCAAGACCGCCCACCACCGGGCGCGCGGGCGCCAGGGCGGCGCGCTTCGCTTTCGGTTAGCGAGGTGGTCACGCTGGGCCTGTTCGGGCAGTGGTTTGGCTTCGGGGGCGAGCGCGGGTTCTGGCGCTGGGGCAGCCGGCACCTGCGCGCGGCCTTTCCCGGGCTGCCCGCGCGGGAGCAGTTCAACCGGCTTTTGCGCGCGCAACGCGCCGCGTTGGAGGCCTTTGGCGTGCATCTGGCCGAGGTGCTGGGGGCCGCGCACGGCACCCACGAGGCCGACAAGGGCTTCGAGGGCAGGGCGCGCCACGCGCGCTGGCAGGCCGAGCTGGGCGTGCGGATGCTCTGCGCGCCCCGGCGCGCTCGCGGCCAGAAAGAGCACCCCTGGCCCAAGCCCTTGCGCCGCTGGCTGGCTTCCATCCGCCAGATCGTCGAGACGGTCTTCGACAAGCTCCAGCACGCCTTCGGCCTGCGCCGCGAGCGGCCCCACTGCCTGCAGGGCTTCGCGGCTCGCCTGGCCGCGCGCGTGGGCCTGCACAACTTCTGCATCCTGCTCAACCAGCGGCTCGGCCGTCCCAACCTCGCCTTCGCCGATCCGGTTGACTGGTAGATCCATTTCACACCATGCGTTTAAGTCGCAGTTCCGCTTGCGCCCCGCGCGCCCGCGGCGCCGCCGTCCTCACCCTTCCCCTCGCCAGCTCGTCGAGCCTCGTGGTGTAGCGCGGCGAGCGGCGTGTCTGCTTGGCCTGCCACCGGCGCTCCCATCCCGGCTGAGGCCACCGGCACGGTGCCACGGTCATGCCGGCGGTTGAGGTGGTCCACCGCCGCCATGAGCCGGCGCTCGCGTTTGCCAGGCGGCGCCGAGATCCCGCACACGCCGGGCGGGGCTGGCTGCACGTGATCACGCGTTGAGAGATCGTGGAAGATCACGCCAGCCTTCGCGAACTCCACGCCCTCGCGCCACACGCGCTTGGCTGCGCGCAGGGCCGCCTTCACGAGCGCGCCGGTATGGTCCGTGGGCTCGGCCAACCTCACGCACGCCGAGCTGGAATAGGGCACGCCGCGAAACATCGAGGAGTGCGCGGACACCTGCACCACGCCGGCCACGCGCTGCCACTTGCGGATCTTCTCCGCGGCGCGCAATGCGTGGGCGGCAACGGCCTCGCTCATCTCCTTCCAAGTGGTCACCGGCTGACCGAACGAGCGCGAGTTGCAGCACGTCCCCCGTTTCGTTTGCTGCCGGCTTCCTCATGAATTCCTCGACCTTTTCTTTTCGCCTCTTCGGTGGGGCTCTTCTGCTTGCCTCGCTCACGTTCCTTTCGGCCTGTAGCTCGTTTCTCCCAGAAAAATATGGCCCTTCGGCGGGCTCGGCCGCGGGAAGCTCCTCCACGCGCGGCTCCCTCGCGGGTCCGGCGCCCTCCCGTTAGGCGGCGCGAAAGGCACCACGCCGCTGCTAACTTCACGCTCTCGCATTCTCTTCTGCGGTAGCCAGCGAGCCAATTTGGTTTCCTTGCGAAGGCGGCGGTGCTTCCGTCGCCGGCATGACCCCCGTTGAACGAGCCGCCCGCGCCGCCGAGGGCTTCCGCGAGCCACGCATGCCCGACGAGGCGTGGGAAGAGCTGGAGAGCCTGGAGCCTGACCTGCGGGCCAACCCGGACGTGCTGGCGCTGCGGGTGCGCATCTACTTGGCCAAGGGCATGCCGGCGCCGGCCGCCATCGTGGCGCTGGGCCTCGTGCGCGTGGTGCCGTGGTCCATGCCGGCCCGGGAGCTGGCCACCGAGCCGATGGAGAAGGGGGCCGCCTGGACACCGCGCTGGCGATGTTCGAGGGGGGGCGCCACTTGGGCCGGGCTCAGCGACAAGTTGCCGAAGTTCACCCCGATGGTCGCGCCGCGAGCGGCGGGGACAGACGCGAGGATGATCGCGACGAGGGTAAGGGAGGGGGAGCGCTTCATGGTTGCCCGCCATTCAGCGCCACCGCGCGGCACGCAACAGCGGCTTTCTCGCTTTTCTTCGCGCCCGCGGCCGCCGGCGGTTACCGCGACGCCTCAAGATCCCGCACGCGCAACCGTGAGCTTGTGCGCAGGAAAGGGACGAGCAGCCGGCGTGACCGCCTGAAGGCGTTCGCTACAGCGCGTGGTTAGGCTCTGGATGAAGCGAGTGACCAGGCCGCGCTGAGCCAGAGCACAATGCCTGCCCCGAAAGGGCCTGCACTGCTGACCGGACCGCTCGACGCCAGCAGCGGATAGCTTACCGCCAGCAGTATCAACGCCGCCCCCGTCAGGTAATGCGGGCGATACCTGAACACGCTGGCGAGAGGAAAGAAGTGCAAGCCGACGATGCCGATGACGGATGGAACGCCCCACCTGGCAAGGCCAAAAGAAGCGAGCAAGTTCACGACGGCAAAGATGAGCAGCCATTGACCGGCGTTGACCCAATGGAATAAACGGCTGCGCCGCCTGGCCGATGGCGAATCGGCGGCTTCCCGCATCGCTGGAACGTTCGTGCGGTATATTTGAAAGGCCGACAGAAAAAGTGAGAGCGTCAGGATAGCGACGATCACGAAAGCAACGGCCGGTGCCGACGCCAGCCCGCGCAGCCCGAACACCAGCCACGCGCCGCCAAAGACGAATAGGGACATGGCACCGAGAGCACGCCCCCCTCGCGCTGCACTCGGCGAAGGGGGAACCGCGAGGTGGGACATATGGGGGCTAGCGGACTCGAATCTCGGCGACGTCGCAACGCGGCGCACCGTAATCTCGTGCAGGCAGCCTACGGCTTCCGCAGCGGCGAGTCGTCGCTGACCCAGGCGCTGGTCAACGAGCTGTCGCCGGCGCGCTCGCGGGCGACCTACATGGCCGCGCTGAGCGTGGTCAACGATGTGAAGGACGCGGCCGGCCCAGCGGTAGGCACTTGGCTCTACGCGCTCTCGGCGGTCCTGCCCTGGGCGGCGGGCATTCCCGTGACGCTGGGGGCGTCGTTGGTCCTGGCCCTCGCCGTGCGCCGGCAAGAGACGGGCCGCGGGACAGCGCCGAAGTAACCGCGCTGGCAGTGGAACCCGACCGAGCGATCCGGCAGCGAATCCTCGATGACGAGAGGCTGGAAACATCTGGTGGCTGGCGCCAAGTCCCTCGGAATAGATTACGGCATCAAGTATTTGTTGTTGATCGCGGAGTTGCCGTTCGAGGAGGAGCTGGCTACGGCAATCGTGGCCACGATGCCGTTGCCCGTGGCTGAAGAGCCAAAGCAGTGCGAGACCAGCTTCGCCGAGATGCCTGCGCCCGAGATGCTGAATCCTCGGCACCCGGCGGCGGTAGTGCCCGAGATGCCAACTCCACCCTGCGAGTTCCCGACCGAAGCGCCCACGATGCCGCGTCCATTGTTTGAGTCACCCGTCGAATTGGCCACCGACTCGGCGGTGATCCCATCGTCCGCGGCGGTGCACTCGCCGATGCAGCCCGTGACTACGCCGCGCGGTGCGTAGATGGCGTCGTTGCCACAGGTCTTGGCGCTGCTGTCCACGATCGTCAGGGCGTAAACGCCCCTGCCTGCCACGGTGTCAACCAAGCACCCCCGCACGAGCGTTCCCGGTTGCGCCCCGAGATCAATCCCAGCGCCACGAATCTTGACTATGGAGACATTTTCAACGCGAATGCTCTTGGCATCGGGCGCCGAGATTCCGCTGGCGAAGCCGTTGCCCGTGAAGGAGCTGCCGTTGTAGCCGGTCCCGCCTTGGATGGAACCATTGCGGATGGTGATGTTGGTGTGCGCGCCGGTGACGCTCACCGCGGCTCCGGCGGCAGGGTTGGCGCTCGCCTGGAAGATCCGAAACCCGTTGAGGTCCAAGGTTGCGTTGTCCGCGTCGATCGTGATGCCGGTGCCAGAGAGTAGGTTCAGGTTGCCCGTAAGCACATAGGACCCGCTGGCGCTGATCGTGAGAGGAGAGAGGCCGCCAGGGATAGGGTTCCGCGGCTCGATCTGGTCGAGCGAGCGTCCTGTTGGCGTAGGCGCTCCCGGCGGGGTCAGCGGTCCTTGGGCCGGCGAGTCTGAGACGAAACCCAACAGAAGGGCGAGCAAATGCAGGCGAATTCACATGAGAACGGGGCTGGGCAACGATGAAACGGCAAGGGCGGCGCGTCCGTCAAGCCTCCTGCGCCGGCGAGCGAACCGCTGGCGTGTGGTCGTGACCAACGGCGCGGCTACCCTTGGCTTTCCGCTCCGCCCGCGGATGATCCTCGCCGATGCACCGCGCCCTTTGGTCCCTCGGCCTTCTCATCACCGTCGGCCTGCTGCTCGGGCTCCTTGCCCTACCATCGCATCGCCTGACTGCCCAAGAGTCACCACCTGGACCGACTCCCGCCCCGTTTCCGACGCCTGCTCCGATGCCCACTCCAGCGCCGGCACCCATGCCGACGCCTCCGGCCGCCCCAACTCCAGCGCCGATGCCAACGCCGCCGAGCAATGGCTTTGGTGTGCTTGGCTCGCAATGATGCTTCGCCCGCTCTGTCCGCCCGCTTTCGTTCGCCTCCTCGCCGGACGCGCCTTCGTTTTCGGACGAGGGGCACCCAATCGTCGCGACCATCGCGGCCGCGAAGCCCAAGGGCACGCTGCCTCGCCTGCCCAGCAGAGAAAAACGACCGCTGCGCGCCGGCCACGAGTCAAGCCATCCCGCCTCACACGCCGTTCCACTGCCCCACCTGCGCCTGCCGCGAGACCACGATCAGCGGCCCGTTCACCGCTGCGGCGCCGACCGCGCCGGGCGCACGATCTCTATGGTCACGCGGTCAGCGATGCTCCGCGCCGGCATCGCGGCGGCTTCGCCAGCCGTCGCGCCGTCTTCTTGGGGATAGCAGGGAAGCCGCCGCGATACCGCGGCGCGATTGATGGTCATGAAGAAAAAGATCCTGCTGGCTAGCCTGTTGGCGTTGGGCCTGATGCGGCCCCTCCAAGCGAAGGATGGTGAACCACGGCGCGAGGCAGGGCTCTTCGTCCATCTTGTTCCGCGCCAGCTGGCCGGGCTTCAGAAGGCACAACCGCTCGCGAGCGGTTTTGTGATCAGCCTACCGGGGGGAGGCCAGCCAGCGGCAAATCGTCCAGCTGCTGGCTCGGCGGATGAGTTGGTCGCGTTTTTACGACGTCAATCGGCCGAAGTTCAACGCAATGGCATCTGGTTGGTGCTGGCCTACTCCAAGGCTTACACGCCGGTGGAGAAGGCGCATGTCGTCGAACTCAAGCAAGCCTGCCAGCGTGGGCGAATCCCGCTGTTCATCGCCCGCGACCAGGAGTTGCCCAAAGGGTGGCAACGTTTCAGCCGGCGACTCGACGGCAAGGAAAGCGCGGCTGCCAAGTTCGGTTGAGCCGGGTGTGCCTGCCTCGGCGGCAATCTGCGGGCCGGGGTGCTTGCATCCTGGTGGGTCGATGAAACGCGGTATCGGGGAAGACCCCTATTTTTCGATTTCGACCATTAGGAGAGCCGGTGGCTTCGCACTCGACGATTCGCCTACCCCAGGAGCGATCCCCAGCCCTTGGAAACCACTGCCCGCAATCCCGTATGAACACTTCCCTCGCTACCTTCCACCACGACAACTTTGCCGACCTGGTTGACTACACCGTGACCAATCGCAACGGCGACAACATCGGCACCGTCGAGTGCCTCTGGGCCGACCGCGACACCGGCCTGCTCGAATTCCTCGGCGTGAAGACCGGCTGGATCTTCGGCTCCAACCACGTCGTGCCCATCGTGGACGCCCACCTGGACCAGGAGTCGCAAACTATCCAGGTCCCGTATGACCTGGACCTCATCAAGGGCGCCCCGACCATCGCCGCTGACGATGAGATTTCGGACGCCCAGGAAGCCGAGATCTACCGCTATTACAGCATCCGCCGAAATGCTACCGCGCCGGCTGGCTCGGCCGCCAAGACCGGGTTGAACACTGCTGCCACGGCCACCGCCGCCCGCACGAGTGAAGCACCCATCGCGACGCCCGATCCCCGCACCGCCGCCGTTACCGGCGTAGCGGCCACAGCGGCGCAGGGCACCAACCGGGACGCGCGCGTCGGCGAGAACATCGAGGTGCCGCTCTCCGAGGAGCAGCTCAAGGTCGGCAAGCGCACGGTCGAGACCGGCTCGGTTCGCCTGCGCAAGATCATCCGCACCGAGCAGGTGCAGGTGCCCGTCGAGCTGCGCCGGGAGGACTTCGTCGTCGAGCGCATCGAGGCCAAGGACGTGAAGCCGGGCGACGCGAAGGCCTTCGACGAGAAGGCCATCGACATGACCCTGCACCGCGAGGAAGCCGTCGTCGGCAAGGAGACCGTCGTCACCGGGGCCGTGCGCGTGCGCAAGACCGAGGACGTGGAGACCAAGACCGTGAGCGACTCGGTGCGCAAGGAAGACGTCGAAGTGCTGCGCGACGGCAAAGCCGACGTGCGCCGCGACGACCAGGCCCGCCGCTGATCTACCTGGATGGACTGGAGGAGAGGCCCCATGACCCCCAGTTGAGCCGATGGGGGCGGGTGCAATCCAATGCGCCCGCCCTCTTTCTGTCTTCGGCTTTCGCCCTCCGTCAGTCCGCTCGCTCGGTCCCATCCTTCAATTTCCAAACCATTTCACTCTCATGAGCAACGATCCTTCTCGCCGTCACGCGGACTCCGTCGCCGCCGTCCCCGTGGGACGCCGTCCCTTCAACTACCTGTGGCTGCTGCCGCTGCTGCTGATTCCACTGCTGCTCTTCGTATTCTGCTCGCGCCGCGCCGACGAGCCCAGGGCAGGCACCGCCGGCGTTACCGGCACTCCCGGCGCCACGGGAAGTTCGAGCACCGCGGGCACGCTGGAGTCCGCCAGCATGGCAAATCCGTTCGCCGATAACGCCGCCGGCTCCGTGCCGGGCAAGGCCGTGCTGAACTTCGAAGCCAACGCCACGACCCCCAACACGGACGCCACGGGCGTCATCAACCGCGTGGCCGCCTACCTCAAAGCCAACCCTTCAGCCCGCGTTTCGCTCAAGGGCTACACCGACAGCACCGGCACCGCCGACGTCAACCGTCGCCTCACCGAGCAGCGAGTCGGCAACGTGAAAAGCGCCCTCGTCGGCGCGGGCGTCCCGGACACGCGGATCGACACCGCGAACTTCGGCGAGGGCTACCCTGTCACAGACAACTCGACGGCCCAGGCGCGCGAGGCGAACCGCCGCGTGGAAATCGAGTTGCTGAAATGAGCCGGCGAGCGGTGTGATCGTGACGCCGACTGGCCCGGCGCGCAGTCTTCGCAGGCGCGCGCTGGCCGGTGCGTCGCGAGCGCACCCTTTCACTGCCCGGAGGCATGCTCGCGCCGGTAGCGTGGCCGCACCAGGAAGAACGAGAGCGCGAATGACGCCGTTGCCGCGCCCAGGGCCACAAGCACGTTGCTCATCGAGGCAGGCCGCGGCGGAGTCGCAGGCAACGCGGAAAGGTCGCCGCGCGGCGAAGGCCGTTCGGCTGCCTTGGAATTCCCCGTCCCCGGCTCGCCGTTCTCCTTGGACGGCGAGGGCGAGGCCGCCGGCTCCTTGATGACTTTGATCCATTCCGCGAACGACTCAGGCTCCACGTCGATCTGCTCGTCACGCGCATACACCTGCGTGAACTCCGCGCCGAACATCAGGATCGCCGAGGTGTAATAGATCCACAGCAGGAGCACCACCAGCGAGCCGGCTGCGCCGAAGCCGGAGGTGGTGCTCTCGCGCCCCAGGTAGAAGGAGAGAAGGAATTTGCCGCCCTCGAAGAACAAGGCGGTCATCAGCGCTCCCGCCCTCACCGCGCGCCACGGCACGCGCACGTCCGGCAGCACCCGAAAGATCGCCGCGAAGAGACCCGCGCTCAGCGTCACGGTGACCACGAAGTTGAGGATCGCCGACACCCAGCCCGGGGCCGGCAGCAGCTCTCTGGCACCCGCGCTCACGGCCGCCAGAAGCGTGGTCAGCAACAGCGAGACCAAAAGCAAGAAGCCGACGGTGAGAACCATCCCAAAAGAAAGAAAGCGGTCGCGCACCATGTGCTTCCAGCCGGCGTCAGGCTTCACGCGCACGTTCCAGGTAGCATTCAGCGCCGCCTTGAGCTGGCCGAAGACGCCCGACGCGCCGATGAAGAGCGTGACAAAGCCGATGATGCTCGCCCATACCCCTTTGGACGGCTCCGCGGACGCCTTGAGCAACGCCTGGATGCTCTTGGCAGCCGGCTCGCCGAGCATCGTCGTGAGCTGGCCTTCCAGCTGCCCGCGCACGGCCTCCTGCCCGAAGAACAGGCCCGCCACCGACACGGCGATGAGGACGAGGGGAGCGAGGGAAAAAATCGCGTAGTAGGCCAGCGCCGCGCAGTGCTGGAGCGCGTCGCCTTCGATGAATTTGCTGCCGGCGTCGCGCAGGCGAAAAGCCCAACGCTTGAGCGGGCCGGGCGCGGGGGCGACGGCATGGGGAACTTGTTCGGGACCAGAGATTGGATCAGACATCGCAGATCATTCGCGCGCGCCGGCGGCTTCGGCCGATCCCTTCGGTGTGGTGGCGGATTTTGAGCAACCCGCGCGGCCGGCCAAAAGCTAGGCGAACTATGCGCCTCCATCCTCCGAAGCGGCCGGCCGCGATCCATTGAGACCCCCGGCTAGTTTCCGCCGTCTTTCCTACCGCCCAACCCAACTCTATCACTGCGCGCCCTTTTCGCTGTCGTCCTTCTTGGCCGCCACCCGCGCGCGGTAGGACTTGAGGGTGCTCGGCCGGCCGGGCTTCACGGGCACGAAGTTCGGTCACTTGGCGGCCTCCTCGTCGTCGAGGAAGACCTGGGGCTTGGGCAGGAAACCTACGAAGAGCGCGTCGATGTCCAGCCGCTGGGCCGCGCACCGCGATCACGTGGAGGCGTCTCCGCCCGCGACCAATGGCACCCCAAGCCGCGATGCCTACCCAGTCCCTCCCTCGCCGTTCCCTTTGCCCATGACCACTTCGATTCCGCCGCTTCGCCTTCTGGGCGTGGCTCTTCTGCTCGGCGCGCTGCCGTCCTGCACCGCCCGGGGCCCCGCGTCGAGCAACGCCTCCACCACGGTGGGGGCGCCGGCCGGGGGGCGCCCCCCCCACCCCCCCGCCCCCCGGGGGGGGGGGGCCCCCCCCCGCCGCGCGCGGCCGGGCGGGGGCGGGGGGCATGGGGGGGCG
>CALMOL010000306.1:0-1741 GCA_937871685.1 uncultured Verrucomicrobiota bacterium | reverse complement strand
ACGCCTCCACCACGGTGGGGGCGCCGGCCGGCGCGTAGCCGGGGAGGCCGCCGGCCCCGCTGGTGGGCGGCTCCACCGCCGGCGGCGATCTGCCGGGCTCGGCCGGGACGATTGGCGTGCCTCCCTCGTCGGGAAGCGGCGGCCGCTGAGCTGCGGCGCAGACGCGGTGTCCTCGCCCTCGCGTGGCTCGCGGCTCTCCTTCGCGATCGTGGATTCGATCATGCGCGGGCGATCGGAGTTTGGCGCCTGGCATGGCGAGACAGATCGGGGTTGGGACGCAACGTGTCTAACGCCGCAGCGCTGTATGCGCGCCCGACAGCCACGCGGTTGGCTTCGCGCGGGTCTTCGTCTTGCGTCCGCGCGGCGGCGACGGGCGCCGCAGACCGGCGTTTCGCCAAGGTTCGTTCGAGGGCGCCGCTACCCCACCCGGAATGGGCGCACGGTGCCATCCGCGCTGAACAGGTGAAAGTCGCGTGGCTCCTGGCCGGCCGTCACGGCGCACAGGTCGTCCGGGGCGGGAAAGTCGCCCACGAGGCGGGACCCGCGGCCGCCCGCAACGTCCCAGACCTGGCCGCGACCCCCTCCGGCCGTCACCAGCAGCCCGCCGCCGGTGAAGGCGGCGAGCGGACGTTCGCCCGGCACGTCGAGCTCCTCGTCGTGTTGCTCGCGCACGCCGGGCCAGATCAGGCGCACGCCGCGCGCGAGCGTCACGGCGAATCCCGGCCGGGCGTGCCGCGCCGTCTTGGCGAAGCCGGTCACCCGTCGGCCGCCGTGGGAATCGCTGCCCCAGCCGGACTCCTCGGACCCGCGCAAAACCAAGTCGCCGATCCCCACGAGCGTCCACCCCCCGTGCGCGGCGAGAAGGACGGGCGCGTCCGCCCACGCCGCGCCGGCCAGTGCCCGCGCGTCCAGCTCCGGGGGCAAATCCAGCGCTCGCGTCGAAAGGGTTTCCCCGGCGAGATTCCCGCGGTCGAGCAGCAAGCGCTCGGCGCCGTCGAGATTGTGTCGGACGGTCAGCAGGCTCTCGTCGGAATACGCCGCGGCCAGGATCCCGCGCGGCAGATGGGAGGGCGTGCCCGCGGTGAAGGGCGGCTCGGCGCCCGCCGGATTGTCGTGAAAGGTTTGCCGCGGGAGATCGACCACGGTCCCCGCTGGGCTTTCCAGGGCGAGCACCACGTCCCGCGACGAGCCGGGATCGCCCGCGAAAACGAGAAACTCGTCGGCTCGCTCGGGCGGGCACGGCCACCGGCGAACGAGGGTGCCATCCACATTCCAACGGTGCCAGGCGAGAACGAGGCGCGCCGGCGTGCGGCCCACGAGCGCTGGTCGAGCGCGTAGCGGCTCGCGTCGCGCGCGAGCAGGCCGTCGTCCGGCGCGAATCGCGGCAGCAGCCGCGCGAGCTCCCGGCGGGCGGCGGCGGCGAGGAAGGGCAGCGCCCCGGCGAGCTGCTCGCGCGCCAAGTCCGCCACCGCGTCCCGCAGCGGGGCCTCGGTTTGCGTGGCGTGCGCGTCGGCGAGCACGCGGAACAGTTCCGCGCGCTTTGGCGGGGAGTGCGCCTCGGGACGCAGGTCGCGCAGCGCCTGCCGGATTTCCTCGGACCGGCCGCGCCGCGCGCCGAGGGCGAAGAACTCGCGCAGGCACGCGCCGGCCTGCGCGGCGGCGGGCCAGCCCTCGCGCAGCACGGCTGCGGCCTCGTCCGGCGCGGCAAGGTCGTCCTCGCGCACGCGCGCCGCCTCGAGCC
>CALMOL010000305.1 GCA_937871685.1 uncultured Verrucomicrobiota bacterium | reverse complement strand
GTTGCCGGCCGTCGCCTCGCCCGCCACCCCCGTGGTTCCCGGCGTGGCTGGCACTTCGCCGGTGCCGGGCGCGCCTCCCGCTGGACCGCGCCGCCTCGAGTTTCTCCTGCGCAATACCAACGAGCTCCTCGGCCGCATGGACGTGGATGGCGTGAAGACCGGCCAGACCGCCCGCGCCGGCGGCTGCGTGATTCTCTCGGTCGCCCGTCCGCCGCTCACCCGGCAGATCGACAAGGACAAGTTCGAGATCAAGCCCCGCAAGCTCGTCGTGGTGATCCTCGGGTCCCCCAATCGCTTCGCCGACGGCCAGGCGCTCATCCAGCGCGGCTGGGCTCTCCTCGACCAATGGATGGCCGCCGGCCGCCCGATGGACAACGTGAAGAAGGAAATTACGTCGCCATAATTCGGCGCGCCTCCGCGCCTTTGTCTTCTCAAGCGGCGTGGGATGTGGCCCGGATCCGATGGATCAGAAAGGATCTTGCGGTCGGGCAGCCGCACGCGTGTTGCTCTTTTCGGGCATCGCCTGGGCGGTCGCCGGCATCGTGTTTGCTTGTCGGCGGATGAAAGGCGCGGGCGTTGTTTCCGCCTTGTTTCTCGGCTTGGTCACCGGGGTCTTGGGCGCGGCGTTGCTTTTCGGCGCCGGGTTCCTTCTTCGGCGGTGGTTTCTTCGCCGACGCGAGAGAAACCGTCCGCTAACCTCTCGCTGATTTTCTGAGTGAAGCCGGCCTCCGCCCTTGCCTCGCTCCCGCCCGTCCCCGAACTCTCCCCCTCATGCGCAAGAAACGCATCGCCATCCTCACTTCCGGCGGCGACTGCCCTGGTCTCAACGCCGTCATCCACGCCGTCGTGAAGGCCGCGGACAAGCTCCATTGGGAAGTCATCGGCTTCATTGACGGCTTCGAGGGCCTGCTGCCGCCGGGTGACTACCGCATCCTCGACCGCCCCGGCACCTCGCACATCCAGAGCATGGGCGGCACCATCATCGGCACCACGAACAAGGGCCACTTCGTGTCCAAGGTCGGCGCGGGTGAGAAGACACAGGTGTCCGAGGAGGTGATCGAGAAGGCGCGCGGCACGCTGCGCAAGCTCGGCGTCGAGGGCCTCATCGTGGTGGGCGGCGATGGCTCGCTGACCACCGCGCAGCAGCTTTTCGAGGCCGGCTTCCCCGTGGTCGGCGTGCCCAAGACCATCGACAACGACCTGGAGGCCACCGCGATGACCTTTGGCTTCGACTCCGCCGTGGCCTCCGTGGTGGACGCGCTCGACCGCCTGCGCACCACGGCCGCCTCGCACAAGCGCGTGCTCGTGCTGGAGGTGATGGGCCGGCACGCCGGGTGGATCGCCCTTTACGGCGGCCTCGCCGGCGGGGCGCACGCCATCCTGGTGCCGGAGATTCCTTTCTCCCACGAACAACTCTGTGAATATGTGAAGAAGCGGGATTACGCCGGGAAACTCTACACCCTTGTGGTGGTGGCCGAGGGCGCAAGCCCGGCCGGAGGCCAGGAGCTCTACACGCAAAAGGCTGGCGAGGGTGAGTTCCGCCTCGGCGGCATCGGCGATGTGGTGGCGCGCGAGATCGCCGCGCGCACCGGCAAGGAAACGCGCACCTGTGTGCTCGGCCACCTCCAGCGCGGCGGCGTGCCCACCACGCTCGACCGCCTCCTGGGCACGCGCTTCGGCGTGCAAGCCGTGCAGCTCATCGAGGAAGGGCGCTTCGGCCACATGGTTTCCTACCAGAATTACCAGGTCACCGGCGTGCCCATCGCCGAGGCGGTCCACCGCGTGCGCCTCGTTACCCCCGAGAGCCAGATGGTCCAGACCGCCCGCGCCATGGACATCTGCTTCGGGGATTGAGCCCCCAGATCAACCACGAAGGACACGAAGAGCACGAAGGAAATTCGGGGAAAATCCTCTCGGTTCTTCGTAGTCTTCGTGCCCTTCGTGGTGAAGCTCGGAACTTCTGCGGCGCGGTGCCACCGACATTGAAGGCGCCGCTTTCCTGAACGATGCTTGGCGCGTGGCCCCACTCCCCGCATGGCTGAAAAAGCGCGCCCAGGCGCAGCGAGCTACTCGCCTGCGGCAGCGGCGGGTTTCGTCCGAAGAGGCGCAGCGGCAAAGCGAGCGGGTGATGCGCGGCTGGGACGACGTGCAGACCGTCACGACCTTGAAAGAAACGAGCTCCTCCGGTGGGCCGAGGCCAAGCGAGCCTTACTACCTGAATCTTTCACCGCCGACTTCCGCTACGTGAGCGAGGGGGCGGAGCATCGCGTGCATTACGACCGCGCCGGCCACTGCGCCATCAAGTCCACGCTGCCCAACCGCTTCGGCCATTCCACCTACGGCAGCGGCTGGGCGGCGACGCCGCTGGAATACCTGCAACGCTTGGCGTGGCACAACCACATCTTCGGCGATGCCATCGCCATCCTCGGGATCATCCGCGGCGAGGACTATCTGGAGGTGATCACCAGCCAGCCTTGGATCACGACGCACTCCCTGCGTGGACAACCCTTCCCCGAGGAACTGGAGGCGTATTTCCTCGAATCCGGCTTCGAGCGATTGCCGATCTATCCCAACGCCTTCTACAGCCCGGGCCTGAGGCTGGTGGCCCTGGACGCTCACGAAGCCAACGTTCTGCGCGACGAGAACGAGCAGCTTTCACCGATCGATTTGGTCATCGGCGAGCCCGGGCCGGACTTTGCGCGCGAAATTGCCGCGGCGCGCCGGCCGCGTTGAGGATTACTTTTGCCCTCACCCATGGACCCCCTCCTGCCTCTCCTCCAGCGCGATGCCCGCGCTTCCCACGCTGACCTCGCGGCGATGCTCGACACGACGCCGGAGGAGATCGCCGCGCGCGTCGCCTCCCTTGAGCGGGATGGTTCCATCCTCGGCTACCGCGCGATCCTCAATCCCGAGCAGGCCGTCGCCGGCACGGTGCAGGCGGTGATCGAGGTGCGCCTCACGCCCGAGCGCGAGGGCGGCTTCGACCGGCTGGCCGAGCGCATCGCCAAGTTTGACCAAGTGCAGGCCTGCTACCTGATGAGCGGGAGCTACGATCTTCTGGTCTTCATCGAGGGCGCGAACCTGCGCGACGTGGCGTCCTTCGTGACCGAGAAGCTCTCGCCGCTCGGCGGCGTCCTCTCCACTGCCACCCATTTCCGCCTCAAGGCATACAAGGAGCACGGCGTCCTCCTCTCCGCCGCGCCCGCCAACGGCGGCAAGCTGGCCGTGACACCGTGATCGGATGCCAAAGAAGGACGTGACGATCGCGCCAAGACTGGCAAAATTACCAGCGTGATCGCCGAGAAGACTCCCGCCCTGCGACAACTCACGCCGGAAGAGCGTCTAATTCTGGCGGGCGAGTTGTGGGAGGAAGCCGCGGCCCGAGCAGAATCCTTTCCCGTCCGACCCGACCACTGTGAAATTGTGCAAAGCCGCTTGGAGCACAGCCGACAGCACCCGGAGGAAGGAATTGCTTGGGAAGAGGTCAAGGCGCGCGCCCTGCGTTCGCGATGAACCCTCTGCGGGTGGAGTTTCTGTCCGGGGCGGAAGAAGTCTGCAGGAAATCTTCTCTCGCCTGGAAGACCACGCAGAAGGCCGCGGACGGCAGATTTTGGCGGCGGTGGAAATATGCCTGGCACGCTTGGCCAAGTTTCCTGCCAGCGCGCCGCCCTACGTTCAGAACGTGCGGCGCCAGACCGTCCGACGCTTTCCGCACGGGATCTTTTTTCAGCCGCAACCGCACCGCCTCCTGGTGTTGGCGGTGCTGGATTTGCGCCAAGACCCAGCCGCCATTTTCCGCCGCCTGCGATCTTGAGTCACAAGGTCGCCCCGCGCCATGGGCCATGCGACTTTCCAGCATGGCCGATCCCGCTCCCGCTTTGCCCGCGCGCGCGCGCGAATTTCACGACCTCGGCCGGGGCTTGGCGGTGTGGCACGATTTTGATCCGGCGGTGAAGGTGGATCTTTGGTCCACGGCGCTTTCCACCGGCAAGGGGCTGGCGATCTTCGATCCCATCGCGCTAACGGACCAAGCCCGCGAGGAACTCGTCGTCACCCTGGGCGAGCCGGCGCTCGTCGTCCTCACGAGCGGCAACCACGCCCGCGCCGCCGCCGACTGGGTGCGACGCTTCGACGTGCCGCTCGCCGCCCATCCCGACGCCGCGGCCGAGGCCGGCGTCACGGCGGATCTGGAATTGACCGACGGCACCGCGTTGCTCGGCGAAATCATCGCGTTGGAATTGCCCGGCGCGGGCGCGGGCGAGATGGCCTTTCTGCACCCATCCAGCGGCACGCTGGTGATAGGCGACATCTTGATCCATCTCCCGCCGCATGGTCTGACCGTCCTGCCGGACAAATACTGTAGCGACGCCAAGGAAGCGCACCGCTCGCTCCGCCGCCTCCTCGGCCCGCAGCTTTCGTATGAGCGGATGACTTTTGCGCATGGCGACCCGATCACCGCCGGGGCCCGCGCCCGCCTGGAAGCCCTGCTGCCTCAGAACTGAATTTCACCACCGAGGCACAGGGGACACAGAGATCCGAAGGAGGGAGGAGATGGGTGGTCGGCGAGCTGGTCGCACGATCTTGGGCTACTCCGAACCCAAGAATCAACACGAAGGCACGAAGAGCACGAAAGACTGGGAGAAATCAGCCCTGGCTTCATCTTCGTGCTCTTCGTGCCTTCGTGGTTTTCCTCTGTTTCCGCAAAGGAGCCAGCTTTTCGTCGGAGACCCCCTTCATCTTCTCCTTCGGACCTCTGTGTCCTCTGTGTCTCTGTGGTGAAGTTTCGGTGTAGTTTTAGGCGCATGGATCGCCTTCGCCGGCTGCTCACCTTCATCCGGTTCTCGCACACCATCTTCGCGCTGCCCTTCGCGCTCGGCTCGATGCTCGTGGCGGCCGGCGGGCTGCCGGACGCGCGCACGGTCGGCCTGATCTTGCTGGCGATGGTCTTCGCGCGCACCGCGGCGATGGCCTTCAACCGCGTGGCCGACTGGGACATGGATCAGCGCAATCCCCGCACTGCCGGCCGGCACCGGCTCGTGTCGCGGCCGGCGGCCATCGCGCTCACGGCCGGCTCGGCGGCGGCCTTCGTGGCCACGACTTGGTTCATCAACTCCTGGTGCCTCTGGCTGTCGCCCGTCGCGCTGGCCATCATCTTTCTTTACTCGCTGACCAAGCGCTTCACCCACTACACCCAGATATTCCTCGGCCTAGCGCTGGCGGTGGCGCCGGTGGGAGCTTGGCTGGCGGTGCGCGGCGAGTGGGCCTGGCCGCCGCTGATCCTGGCGGCCGGCGTTCTGTTCTGGGTCGCGGGCTTCGACCTGATCTACGCGACGATGGACCACGACTTCGACCGCCAGGAAGGCGTGCACTCCATGGTGGTGCGCTTCGGCGTGCCCAGGGCCCTGCGGATCGCCACCGCCCTGCACGCCGTGATGTTCGGCTTGCTGATCGTCTTTGGCCTCGCGGCTGGCTTGGGCGTGATCTACTACGCCAGCCTTGCGCTGGTGCTGGCAGCCTTGCTTTACGAGCATCGCGCCGCCGCCCGCCTCGACCTTGGCGCGATCAACGACGCCTTCTTCAAAAGCAACGCCTTCGTCGGGGCCGTCTTCGTCCTCGCCGTGCTGGCGGACCGATGGTGAGAAGAACCGAGAGGATGGAAGATGGAGGATGACAGGGAGTGTTTCTCGCGTTGGGAGCGGCCACATGGCGAGGGACGCTTCCTGCCATCCTCCATCCTCTCGGCTCCGTCTCTCCTCACCGCGGCGCCACGCCCAGGAAGTTCCGCACCGTGCCCCACTCGGTGATGGAAAGGGCATCACCCCCGCCATCGGCGGGATCGCGGCGCACCCAAAGCGCGGTGGAGGAACCGCCGTCGAGATTCAGCGCGCGACGCACGACGAACCCGCCGGGCAACGCGCCGGGCGCGGAAAGCAGGCTGGCCGTCTCGGCCAGGGTCAGGCGGGAGAGCACTGCCACCAAGGCCCACCGGCCACGACCATCCGTGGCGACCACCGTGCGGCGTGCCCCGCGCGTGGCTTCCAGGCCGGTCACCGGCCGGCCGGCATCCACGAGGAAGGGCCCCGCCTGCAGCGCCTCGCGCAGGCGCCCCGGCGCATGCGCCGGGGCGGCGGGATCGAACTCGGACGCACGCACGAGGCGCATCCCGCCGACGGCATCCACCGTGACCAAGCCGCCCAGCAATCGCGCCCGCTCGAACCCGTGCAATCCCCGGCCGCCCGCGATGACCAATCCGAGCGGCCGGCGGTCGGCGTGGAAATAGCCGCCGTTCACCCCCGCCACGCAGCCCGCCGCGGCCAACGCCTCGGCCGTCCCGGCCCGGCCGGTCAAGCCTTGGTCCACCACACGCAGGACGTGCGTGGCCGCCGACCACTGCACCACCGCCAGCTCCACGCTCTGCCCCGAGGTTTCCAGCCGGCGGCGCGTGACGGTCAACCCCGCCGCACTCCCGCGCACCGGCTCGTCGCTCGGCGCGGACGCGGCGCTCGATCCCATCGGCCAGGCGGCCACGAGGAGCAGGGAGGAAGCGAGAAGGGCCGAGACTCGAAAAAGCATGGGGCGAAAAAGGAAGGAAAACCCAGCTTGGCGCAGGGATCGCGTCGAAGCATGCCACAACCCCTTTCCGACAAAGCCATGGGTTTTGTCAGGTCCGACAACGGCACGCCGGCCAGCCGCGAAGAACTCCTGAACAATCGGCCAACAACCCCGAACAACACCCAATAAACCGGGTGCCAGGAGGAGTTTTGTTGGAGTCGAGCAATAAACACACAGCTTGTTCGAGCGGTCCAAACCGCGTGGAACGCCCGTGGAATCGGCGCGCGGAGCTTTTGCCCACGGTTATTCACACGCAGAAGAAGAAGAATTCCTTGGGCAAAGAGAAACCCGTCCCCCGTCCAAGGTGTGAACAAGCTCCGCTGCCGCGCACCGGCATGGGCCTTTTCCCTCTCCTCAAAACCGCCGGGTGGATCGCCGCGGGCGAGCGGCGAGATCCCCTCATTCATCCCCACGCGCCGTGCCTGCGTTCACCCGTGGCTGGCGGCGGAACGGACCAAGCGGCGCTTCCACAATTGGAGCGTGTCGATGAGCAGCGCGAAGTCCTCCTCGGTCATCGGATAGGGCACGCGGACGACCTTGTCGCCGTCCAAGGGAACCGGCAGCTCGCGCGGCGGAACGGCGGGGACTTCCCGCGGAGCCACCGGGGCGGGCGCCACGTCGCGGGGCGGAACATCCGCGGCCCGCTCGGGGCGGGCCCAGCCGTCCGCGGCCGGGGCGGTGGAAAGGGGCGGCGCACTGGCCTCTGCCGGCCGCGTGGAACGCTCCTCCCGGCGAACCGAGCTGGACCACGCGGGCGCGGGCACAGGCGTCTCCATGGCAGCCCGGGACGGCGCGGCCAGCGCGCTGCTCCCCTCTCCGCGCGGAGCGACCGAGGCCGCGGCCACCGACGGCGTCCCGAGGCGGGCGAAGGCCATGGTGGCGCGGTATTCCTCGATGAGGTGGTCCACCACGGACTCGTTGAAAGCCTTCTCCATCACGAGGAAGCGCCGCAGCGAAGGCGAGGAAGGCAGTTCGGTGCCGAAGCGATCCCACAGTTCCGCGTGAATGCGCGGCCCGAGGGCGGCGACGCGCAGGGCGGCTTGGCGCTCGGCGGGCGGGGCGTCGTCCTCCTGGAGGATGGTGAGCGCGATGGGCGAGAGCTTGATGAGCCGGTCTTCCCCGGTCCCGCCCTCGGACTCCACGAGGTTGAACTTCTTGAGCGCGGCCACCGTTTGGAAGCCGGTGGAACTCTCGGCCTTGTAGCCCCAGTGGGTCATCGCCACGTTGACCGCAGTGGGGTGGCGGCCTTCCTCGCGCCAAAGCACTCCCGCGCGTTCCACGGCGGTCCGAAGGTCGATCGAGGGATAAGCCGGGGAGCGCGTGCGGGCTTTTCTAGAGTCGGCGGATGGGTTCATCCAGGCACGGGCGATCCAGAAAGCTGGCAGGCTTTGTTGGCGGAAGCCAGGGGATGTTGCGGGCGGCCAGGGATTTGTGGCCGTTCTGGCGCTCCGCCGGAAAATTTGTGGGCGCTTCCTCCTCAGCCAGCAGCAACGGGGGATAACGCGGCCGGCAGGAGAATAAACCCCGTGAGGAGGTCGCCGATGATCTCGGACCGCCGGCCGGCGTGCTTCCAGTGCCAATGGGCGATCAGCGCGCAGACAAAGGCGTCGAGCCGATCCTCGCGATCCTTCGTCAGGACGCCGCCAAGGAGATCGCGCAGGGCAGCGTTGCGGACGAACTCCGGATGCTCCCGGCGGAGCCAAGCGCCGAGGAGCCGCTGGAGGCGCTGCCACTCCGCGCGCCGGGCGTCGGCAGGGCCTTTTTTGTATTTGATGATCCGCGGCAGGCCGAGCATCCGCACGAGGGCCGGGTGCGGATACACCTCGGCCGCCGCCCGGGGCAGGGCCGGCGGCAAGCCCCAGCCGACGGCGAATCCCTCTTCCGCGACGAGCCGCGCCGCCAGCCGGGCTGGCCGCGGGCACTTGCCGAGGTTAGCCGGGTAACAGCCGGCGTGGAAGCGGGCGAAGAGCCGGTGGGTCAGCCGATCCACCGGCCGCGCGCCGGTGAGGTTCGGGCAGACCACGGGGGCATCCAGCGCCGCGAAGGCCCGCCGCCGGGCCGGGGGTGGCCCCAGCGCCCGCCGCACCCACGCCAGCAGGGCATCGTCCCCCTGGCTCCGTCCCGAGGCGACAATCTCCGCCCGCTGCCGCGTGGCCCGCACGAGGCAGAGGCCGTCCGGGTTACGCTCGCCCCAGGCGAGGTCGAGGCCGAGGAGGAGCATGGCGGAAAGTAGGAATGAAGAAGTAGCCGCGCGGCTCGGTGGGGCGCGCTTCGAATTTTCACCCATTATGCCTTCTTCCTTCCTACCTCTCACCGTCCGTCCGCCAAGCGGCGGGCGCGGGCAGCGGGCGGCCGGAGGGCATCTGGACGAGGGCGAGGGTCTGGCGGCAGCGGACGAGCACCGTGCCATCGGCGGGGCGGCGCACCTCGAAGGCGACCCAGAAGCGGGCGCGGGAGCAGCGTTCCAGGATGCCATCCACCTCGACGAGGTCGTTCAGCAGGGCCGGGCGCGCGTAGTCGATCTCGGTGCGGACGAGGACGGGGTATTTTTGCTCGGCGGCCATGGCGCGCAGGTCCATGCCGAGTTCCTCGACGAGGTGGGTGCGGGCGGCCTCGATCCAGCGGAGGTAGGCGAGGTTGTGGACCACGCCGCCGCAGTCGGTGTCGAAGAAATACACCTGCGTGCGCCAAACGTGGCGCGGCGGAGCCAAGGGCGAGGGAGTGGTCATGAGATTGCCACGGAGGCACGGAGACCGCGGAGGGGGAAGACGGACGATGAACTTTCTCCGTGTTCTCCGTGCCTCCGTGGCCTGTCCGAGCGACGCTCAAAACAGTTCTAACTGCGGCGTCCACCGCGATTGGGCCGCGGCCGGCTCGGCGGCGGCCAGCACGGGCGGCGCCGCGATGCCCAGGCGGGGGCCGATCTCGGCCTGCGCGGCGCAGTGGATCTCCAGCGCGGCTCCGGGCGTGAGCGCGCGGACGGCGCCGGAGGCGAGGTCGGGCTGGTTGCAGTCGCGCGAGAGGTGGCCGAGCACCACCCGCTGCAACGGGGCGCCGGAAGTAAGGAGGTCGGCCACGGCGCGGGCGGCGGCATCGTTGGAAAGGTGGCCGTGGCGGGAAAGAATGCGCTGCTTCACGGACCAGGGGCGCTTCGTGTCCTGCTGGAGGAGCGGGCCGTCGTGATTGGCCTCGATGAAGAGCGTGGTGGCGGCGCGGGCATGCTCCAGGGCGAGCTTGGTGGCGTGGCCGAGGTCGGAGAGGACGGCCAGCACGGCGTCGCCGCAGCGGAGGGTGAAGCCCACGGGGTCAGCGGCGTCGTGGGGCACCGGGAAAGATTCCACCGCGAGACCGCCGATGTGAAACCCGCGGCCGGGCTGGAACAGGCGCCACGCCCGGTGCGTGCGCAGGCCGGGTCCGCGCGACTCGGCCCGCAGCGCCTCGCCGCACAGGCGCGTGGCGTAGATCGGCAGCTCGGGGCAGCGGCGGCAGAGGATTTCCAGCGAGCTGGCGTGATCGCCGTGCTCGTGGGTGATGAGGATCCCGTGCAGTTGCTCGGGCTGGAGGCCGAGCGTCGCCAAGCGCGTCACGACCTGCCGCGCGCTCAGGCCCGCGTCGATCAGGACGCGCGTGCCGTCCGCCGTCTCGACCAGCGCGCAGTTTCCCGCGGAACCGGAGCCAAGGACGGTGAGATGGAACGACGACACTCCGGGACGGATGGAGCGAAAGCCGAAAAAGCGAAAGGCGAAATGTTCGAGACCGGCCGGATGACCATCACGCCGCGTGGAAAGATGCAGGCCGAGCCGCCTCATGCTGAGCAAGGTGGAAGATCACCGCTGGCCAGAGAGTGTCAGGCGCCGCGTCCATCGCAGGGGGCAGCGCAGTCGAGGCGGTTGGCTGAACTGGTCGGTCTGAAGGCGAATGTAGGTCCAGCGGGGCCGCTTCCAAACCTCTCGCGGGAGGTTTTGGACGTGCCAGTGGGTGGTTCCCAACCAGCCGCGGGAGGTTCCAGACCTGTCGCGGGAGGTTTTGGACGTGCCAGTGGGTGGTTCCAAACCCGCCGCGGGAGGTTCCGGTCCTGCCGCGGGAGGTTTTGCATGTGCCAGTGGCTAGTCGCTAGCCAGCCGCGGGAGGTTCCAGACCGGTCGCGGGAGGTTTTGCACCACCCACTGGCCACTTCGAAACCTCCCGTGGGGAGTTGGAGAAGTAGCCGGTGGGTCGTCCGGCAAGTGGTCTCCTCGGGGTCTCGGCGCCCGATTTCGACGGGGCGCTTCTGGTGGAGCGTTGGTCGGCGCGGACGGAGGGGAGGCCGCGGGAGAGAATCGGCGTCGCCCGGCCGTGCCGGCGGTCGCTCGGCCGGGGCGGATCGACCGGCGGCGTCCTCTCGCTTGGCGACCGGGGCGGGCAGAGCCGCCGCTTGCCCCATTGCGTTCTCCTCATCTCGAGACGCGACCAGATTCCAAGAGGGGTCGGCCTGAGTTGTAGAGGCCCCGGAATTGACCCCGTAGCCCTGGAAGACCGGGCGGAGGTCTTCAGGGCTATGCGCGCCGGGGAGGCAGGGCCAGGATGCGCGCTTTCTTCGCGGGGTAATCCAGGGCGTGAAAAACGCGGATTTCCTCGTGGCGGCGGGCGTTGTTCAGGCCGTCGAGGTAGCGCGTGTAGCGGGCCGAGAGGCGCGAGGTTTCCAGGTAGCGACCGCGCAGGGCGCGCGACTCGTAGGCGCGCGGATCACGGCGGGCGAAAAGGTGGAAGCGCAGCCAGCGGCGGTCAGCGTCGGACACGAGCTGGGGGCGGCGGTAGAACGCCACGAAGAGCAACAGCACCAGATAGGTGTCCACGCCGGCCTGGAGTTCCAGGTTGCGCGCGAAGGCCTCGTCACGCAGGGCACGCTCGCCACGCTGGAAGGCGAGCGCGGCGTGGAGGGCGTGGTTGATCTCCTCCACGAAGGCGATCAGGCAGGCGATGTTGTCGTCGCTCAGCGCGCGGCGCGGGTCATGCCGCTCCAACTGCTCGATCAGCCAGCTCGAATAGTAGATGCCGATGTGGAGGCGGCCGTCGCACTGGCGCAGGAAGGTGCGCGCCACGTGGCTCAGTTCGCGCGCCTGCGCGCCGGCCAGCGCGGAAAGCTGCGCGCAGCGTCGTCGGTCGATGAGGCATTCCTCCAGGTTCACCCCCACCGCCGCGTAGGTGCGCTCGAAGAGTCGCTGGATCTGGGCGAAGAGGGTGTCGTCCATGAGGCAGAGGTGGACCGAGGTGAATCGTAGATCGTGAATCGTGAATGGTGGCCGAGCAGGATGAGGAAAGGGCGGGCGCTGGGCGGCTTGGAGACGGCGTTTATTCCGGGGGCCGGCACGATTCACCATTCACCATTCACGATTCACCTCGGGCCTGATGCGGCAGCACCAAGCCGCCGTCGTCGAGGTTCAGCAGCCGGTCGGCGAGGTCGTTCAAGGCGCGGCGAATGCGGCGGAATTCCTCGGCCAGCAGCGCGAACAATTCCGCCAAGCCGCTCCGGCGCGCCGCGGGATGGCCGGCCGCGGCCTGGAAGCTCGCGCGGCCCACCTCCTCGTAGAACCACGGGTCCGGCGCGCCGCGCTTGGCGCGGTGGAGCACGGCCTCGTGGAAGATGCCGGCCTGGAAGAGGGCGGTGTTGGCGGCCTCGGTGCGCAGCAGGTAGGTGCGCGTGGAATCGGCCCCGCGAAGGGCGATGAGCAGGTCGGACAGATAGGTCTCGCCCCGCGCGGCGGCCCCGCCGGAGGCCGACAGGCGCACGCGCCGGGTGAAGTGCTCCAGCAGCGAGGCGAGGTAGTCAGCCAGCGCGCGGTCGTCGAGGTCCGCCTGGCGCAGCACGCGGCGGGTGAGCACGTAAAAATACAACCGCGGCGAGATGCGCAGTTGCCCCGTGCCCGAGAGGATCGCGTCGGCCAGGCGGTCGTGGTCGAGCACGAGGTCACGCGCGGCGACGTCCGTGAGCAGCTCCACCAGCGATACCCTTGTCTCAGGCGTCGTCCCCAGCGCCTGGGTCACGAATTGGAAGTCCTCGGCAGTGAACCGGTCCCGACAATTGGCTTGAATCATCGGGGGTAAAGTCGAAGCATCCATTGTGCCGGATCGTCAAGAGCCAACCGCGGGAAATTCGTCCTCCCCCGCGGAAAGCGCGGGGAATGAGGCCGTCATCGCGCCGCCGCGCCCGGGAGCCCCCGGCGAGGACGCCGCCCCCTCGCGGCCGCGGGGGTTCCTGCTTTCCTCGACCACGGAGCGCGTGCAGCTCGCCAACGCCCAGCGGCGGAAAGGGCGGCGGCTGTGGTTCCGCCTCGCGCTGGGCATCTCGCTGGCGCTGCTAGGCACCACGCTTTGGGCGGCGTGGTATGTTTATACGCGCGGGTTCACCAAGAAATGGCGCACCTACCTCTCGCAGGAACTGCGCCGCTACGGGCTGGACGTGACGGTGCAGAAGCTCACGCTCGACCCCTTCGAGGGCCTCGTGGCGCGCAACGTCACCCTTTCCCGCGCCGACCAGCCCTCGGCCGGCACGCTGTTCGTCACGCGCGCGGCGGTGGACGTGCGCCTGGCCGATCTGTTCCGGCGCGAGCCTTTCCTCAACTCGGTGGACCTGCGCGACGCGCGTGCCTCGCTGCCGGTGGACGCGAGCGACCCGCAGAGCCCGCGCTACGAGATCCGGCGACTGCGCGCGCGGTTCCTCTTCCTGCCCGGCCAAGTGCGCCTCGCGCAGGCCGAGGGCGACTGCGAGGGCATTCGCTTTTCCGCCCGCGGCACGGTGGAGGCCAAGGATCTCAGCGTGCTCCGCGTGGGCGACCCGCCCGCGGCCCAGGCGCTGGCCGCGCGCCGGCGGCTCGCGCGACGGGTGCTCGAGGAGTTGAGGGCGCTGAAGTTTTCCGGCGGCACGCCGCGCCTGGAGGTGGAATTCGGCGGCGACGCCGCCAAGCCGGAAACGCTCACCGCGAGCGCCATCTTCCGGTGCGACGGCGTGCAGCACGGCCGCTACGCCCTGCGCGCCTTCCAGCTTACCGCGCGCTACGGCGGCGGCCTCGTCCAAGTCGAGCAACTGACGGCGGCGGATGCGCGCGGCCGGCTCCGGGCGCAAGCCGAGTTCCGCTTGGCCACCGGGATGGCGTCGGGCGAAGTGCGCTCGGATTTGGATCTCGCCGCGCTGTTCACCGAGTTCTGGCCGGCGGGCCTTGAATACGGCCTCCAGGCGGGCGAGCCGCCAAAGCTGGAGACGTCCTTCCGCTTCCGCGTGCCGGGCGCACACCGGGGCGTCGGCGGCGAGCCGGCCAGCACCGAGCCGGACCTGGAGCTGACGGGCAAAATCGAGGCCCGCGCGCTGGTGATGCGCGGCGCGGCCTTCGACCGGCTCTCGTCCGAGTTCTCGTGGCGCGATGGCTCCTGGTATCTGCGCGGCCTGCGCCTGGCGCACCGCTCGGGCGAGCTGAAGGGCGACCTGATGCAATCGCCCACGGAATGCCGCGCGCAGGTGGTCTCCACGCTCGACCCGGACGTGCTCGCGCCGCTGTTGCCGCGCGAGGGGCGCGCGGTGGTGGGCGAGCTGGCGTTCCAGGACCCGCCGCGGATCGAGTTCACGGCGGAGGGGCGCTCCTTCCTCAACCCGCTCACGCTCACTGCGAAGGGGCGCTTTGACCTGAAGCGCTCGCGCTTTCGCGGCGTGGCGGCCACGCGGGCCTCGGGCGAACTGGATTTCCGCCAGCTCACGCTGACGGTGCGGAAGCTCTCCATCGAGCGTCCCGAAGGCGGCGCCACCGCCGACGTCATCACCTGGGAGGTGCTGCGGCGCGAGTTGCACTTCGAGAACACCCGCGTGCGCCTTTGGCCGGCGGAGGCGATCCGGTGGATCGATCCCGACTGGGTGCGCTTCGCCCTGCCCTACCGGTTTCGGAAGGTGCCCGACATCCTCGTCACCGGCATGGCGGGTTTGAAAGGCGGCCCGGACACGGATCTCCATCTCGACCTCGACGCGCCCGGCGGCCTCGACGTGCAGCTTCCCAAGCGGCAGGTGCCGGTCACGAAGCTCCACGGCCGCCTGACCTTCCACGACCGAAGCCTGGAAATCCGCGGCTTACAGGCGGAAGGCTTCGGCGGCAAGTGGACCGGCGAGGCCGACGTGCGCTACGAGAAGAAGGGCGAGCCGCCCGAATTTCGCGGCCGGTTGGAGGGGCAGAACGCCGATTTCCCGGCGCTCACCAAGCACTGGCTGGACTTCTCCGAGACCAAAGGCCGCTTTGGCGGGCGGGTAGAGTTTTCCGGCACTGGCACGGACACGACGCGCTTCGCCGGCAAGGGCTCGCTGCGCGTGGACGGCAACGTGCTGGCCATCCCGGTCTTCGGCCCGCTCTCGGTGCTGCTGGGCAAGGCGGTGCCGGGCCTCGGCTACCAGCCGGCGCGCGAGGGCACGGCCGACTTCGCCATCGGCGGCGGTCACATGGCGACGGACAACTTCCTCATCCGCGGCGGCGGCTTCGCGCTGATCGGCCGAGGCTGGGTGAGCATCAAGGGCGACGACCGGATGAACTTTCGCATGCGGTCCAACGCGCAGGGGGCAATCGGCGCGATCGCGTATCCCCTGAGCGCGCTGGCGCAGTTCCAGACCGAGGGGCCGCTTTCCGCGCCGGTGTGGCAGTTGTCCGCCCTGGCCGCGCCGCCTGCCGCCACGCCGGCCCCGGCCAAGGCGAAGCCCCGCGTCCCCGCCAAGAAGCCGTGATTCCTGACTTGGAGTGCGGTGGCAGGCGTCAGCGCGACACCGCCTTCTCTGCGCAACCGCGGCTTCGATCCCAAGGCGGTGTCGCGC
>CALMOL010000304.1 GCA_937871685.1 uncultured Verrucomicrobiota bacterium | reverse complement strand
GCACGGCGCGGCGGTCCCCGCGACGCCGCCTGGGGACGTGGCGGCGTTTCTCGACGAGATGAACGCGGCCCGCGCGCGGTTCCGCCTGGTGGCGCTGGGGCGGGCGGGCGGCGCGTTCACGCGTCCCGTGCGCGCCGAGGAACGCTCGGACGCGGCGGAACGCACCGAGGCAAACGAGGCCGCCTACGCGGAGCTGCGGCGATTTCTGGAAGACGTGCTTGGGCGCCCCGGGATGCCCTGAGAGGGTGGATCACTCCATGCCCAGGGCGCGCCAGCAGAACGCCCATTTGTCGGCGATCTCCTCGAGGATCTTCGAGGTGGGCCGGCCGGCGCCGTGGCCGCTCTTCGTCTCGATGCGGATGAGCACCGGCGCATCGCCGGCCTGCGCGGCCTGGAGGGCGGCGGCATACTTGAAGGAGTGCGCCGGCACCACGCGGTCGTCGTGGTCGCTGGTCATCACGAGCACGGCCGGATAATTGCCGCCGGGCTTGAGGTTGTGATAGGGCGAGTAAGCGCGCAGCACGGGGAACATCTCCGCGTCGTCCGCCGAGCCGTAGTCGCTCGTCCACGCCCAGCCGATGGTGAACTTTTGGAAGCGCAGCATGTCCATCACGCCCACCTGCGGCACAGCCGCGCCGAAGAGGTCGGGGCGCTGGTTGAGCGTTGCGCCGACGAGGAGGCCGCCGTTCGAGCCACCGCCGATCGAGAGGCGCGCGGGCTTGGTCCACTGGTTGGCCACGAGCCACTCGCCGGCGGCGATGAAGTCGTCGAAGACGTTCTGCTTCACCTTCTTCATGCCGCCCTCGTGCCAGGCCTGGCCGTATTCGGAGCCGCCGCGCAGGTTGGCCACGGCATACACGCCGCCCTTCTCGACCCACGCGAGATTGGCCGGCGAGAACGCCGGAAGCACGGCCACGTTGAATCCGCCGTAGCCATAGAGATGCGTGGGGTTGGAACCGTCCTTCTTCACGCCCTTCTTCGCCACGATGAACATCGGCACCCGCGTGCCGTCCTTCGAGTTGTAGAACACCTGCTCGGTCACGAAGTCATCCGCCTTGAAGGCCGCCTTCGGCCGGAACACGACCGTCGCGGTGTTCGTCTTGAGGTCGAGCCGGTGGATTTCCCCCGGCGTCGTGAAGCCGGTGAACGAGAAATACACGTCCGTGTCCTTTTGCCGCGCCTCGAAGCCGCGCACGGTGCCGATGCCTGGCAGCTTGACCTCGCCGGCTGGCTTGCCGTCGGCGGCGAAGACACGCACCACGCTCTTGGCGTCCTGGAGATAATTGCACACGAACTTCTTGCCCGCGTAGATCGTCTCCTGGAGGGCGTCCTTGCCCTGCGGCACGATCTCGCGCGGCTTCTGCGCGGCGCCCGCGTTGGCGTCGAGCGCCACGATGCGGCCAAGCGGCGCGTCCTTGTCGGTGCGGAAGTAGAAGTTGTTGCCCTCGTTGCCGAGGAAGACCCACTCGGCCTCGGCGTCGGGAATCAACTCCACCACCGGCGCGCCCGCGGGGCCATCCTTGAGCGGACGGAAGAAGAAGCGGTGCTTGCGCGAGGTGCCCTGCGTGACGCGGATGGTGAGATACGCGCCGTCCTCCGTGACGTGCCCGCCAAAGCCCCATTCCTTCTGGTCCTTGCGCTCGTAGGCGAGCACGTCCTCGGCCTGCGGCGTGTTGATCCGGTGGAAATAGACCTTCTGGAAGTAGTTGGCGGTTTGCAGCTTGGTCTGCTCGTCCGGCTTGTCGTAGCGCGAGTAAAAGAAGCCCTTGCCGTCCTTGGTCCAGGACGCGCCGGAGAACTTCGACCACTCGACCACGTCCGGCAGATCCTTCTGCGTGGCCACCTCGCGCACCTTCCACTCGACCCAGTCGGAGCCAGACCGTTGGATTCCATACGCGGCGTGCTTGCCGTCCGGCGAAACGGCGAGCGTCCCCACCGACACGGTGCCATCCGCCGAGAGCGTGTTCGGATCAAGCAGCGGCGTGGGCGCCGAGGCGAGGTCCTTCGTGAAGAACCAAGTGGGCTGGTTGGCGAGGCCGGGGTTCTTGGCGTAGAAGAAATAGTCGCCCTCGCGCGAGGGCACGCCGAACTTCTCGTAGTCGTAGAGTTCCTTGAGCCGCGCGAGGAGCGGCTCGCGCGAGGGGATGGCGCGCAGGTAGGCGAAGGTCACCTGATTCTGCGCCTCGACCCACGCCTTGGTCTCGGGCGAATTAGCATCCTCCAGCCAGCGGTAGGGATCCTCCACCTTGGTGCCGTGGTAGTCGTCCGTCTGATCCACCTTCTTCGACTCGGGATACGTGATCTTCGTGACGCGCGGCGCGACCGCCGTCCGCGGCGCTTCCTGCGCAGGGAGAAGGACGGACGACGCGCCGAGCAGCGCGAGCGCGAGGAGGGAAAGGGGCAGGGGAGAACGAGGCATGGCGAGGAAGAGAGAGTGAGAAGTGATAAGTGGGCCGGGGGCCGCTGTCATCCCGCGCGACGCACGCGGATGTTGCGGTGATGGCGGCGACGTTGGGGCGGCGCCGCTCCCTTGGTTCCAGCGATCCGGCGCAGGTGCCCTTCGAGGCCGAGGTCGGCACGGGCAACACCGTCGTCTGGGACTGTTCCACCGGCACCATCGTTTATTTCGACAACGGCGCCATCAGCGGCCAATCGCCCCCTTCCACCATCACGCGCGGCATCTACCGGCTGAACCCCGCCACCGGCGCGAACACCCGCATCGCAGACGTGCCCACCTCGGTCGCCCCCGCCGTGAATGGCTTGGCGGTGAAGCCAGATGGCACCATCTACGCCCTCTTCGACACCGTCAGTTTCGGTGCCCCGCAGATCGTCCAGGTCGGGCCGGGCAACACCTTCCCCCGCGTGGACGGCGGCGCCGGCGCCGCGTCGGCCTACAGCCTGCTCACCAGCGTCTCGTGGGATGTCTTCACGCAGCGCATCCTCGTCTTCGACCAGGGCGCGACCAGCGCGGCGGACGCCAAGATCCTGCGCATCAACCCCGCCACCGGCCAGCGCACCCACGTGTCCAGCGCCAGCAGCGCGGTCTTCACCATCGGCCAGGGCAACTCCCGAGCTACGCGATCACCCTCACGGCGAGCAACGGGCAGAACCCCAGCGCGACGCAAAGCTTCACGCTGGTGATCAACCGCCGCCCGGTGCCCGCCAACGACATCCTCGGCACCAGCCGCAACGCCGCGCTGAGCGTGCCCAAGGCGCAGTTGCTCGCCAATGATGCCGACCCGGACGGCGACCCGCTCACCCTCACGGGCGTCTCCGCCTCGAACGCCCAGGGCGGCACGGTCGCCCTGAATTCCACCAGCGTGACCTCCACGCCGGCCAGCGACTTCATCGGCACCGACGACTTCACCTACGACGTGAGCGACGGTTGCGGCGGCAGCGCCTCGGCCATCGTGAGCGTGACCGTGACGAAGGGGCCGGTCCTGTCGGTCGCATCCGTCGCCCGCGAGACGGGCGGCATCCGCATCGTGGCCCAGGGCATCGCCGGCCAAGCCTACCAGCTCCAATCCTCGCCGGCCCTCAACCCGGCGGCCTGGAGCAACGTCGGCCCGCCCCAGACCACCGGCACCACCGGCCGCCTCGATTACTTGGACGCGACCAACCCGCTGCCCGCCGAAAAGTTCTACCTTCCGCTCTTTGAGACGCGCGACGCGGACCGCCACGGTTTTGAGCCGGCGGATGAATTCACGGCCGAGGTTTGGCCAGGTTCGTGAGACTTGGGCGGCGGTCTCGGATTGGCGGCGGAGCCATGGCCATCGTGGCCGGCACTCGCGAGGATGGGAGGGGCGCTCGCCGCCAGCCTTTGCCCGGCGCGGGGAACGGTGTAGCCTCGTCTTTTCGATGGCCACCCCGCTCGAGCCGGCCGGCCTGCTCTACGCGCACTACGAGGTGCTGCGCGA
>CALMOL010000303.1 GCA_937871685.1 uncultured Verrucomicrobiota bacterium | reverse complement strand
CATCAGCGGAGGAAGGCGGCGGGAGAAGAAGAAAAAGCCGCCACAGCGCGGCGAGGCGCGCCCGGCGGAGGCAGCCGCGGGCGGCGCGTCGCCGGGCCGGAACCGACGGACGCGGGAACTCGCGGCCGGCGTTTATCCTACGCCGCCCCCGCCGTCCGCCACCACAAAATGAAAAAGATCATCACGCCGACGAGGAGCAGCGGCAGCGTGAAGGCGAACCCGGCCTTCAGCCAGTAGAGAAACCCGTGCTCGCCGCCGGCCACGGCGCGGCGCGGGGCAAGCGGATCGGCGTCCGCGTCATCGTCGGCGGGCGTGGAGTCGCGGCGGCTGGCCGGGGCCGGGTCGTCGCCGCACACGCGCAGCTTGGCGCGGGCCTGCTGGAAGTCATTGCGCGCGATTTCCACGAGGCCCAGCGCGCGGGAGAGCTCGGCCGGGGCATCGGCCTTCGTCCAGCGGGACGGGTCGATCTCGGCGAGGGAGGCGAGGTGCGCGGCGAAGCGGTCCGTGGTGGCGCGCAGCAGGTCGAGATGGCGCTCGGTTTCCATGGTGTCGCGCTCAAGAAAGGCGAGCGCGCGGGTGAGGCGGTCGTCCAGCTCGGCACGCCCCTCGGAAAGCTCTTCCTGCCGGCGCGCGAGGTCCTCCAGCTCGCGCTTCTGCCGCTCGACGCGCTCGCGCTCGCGCTCCAGCTCGACGAGGCGCTGCTGGGCCTTCTTCACGTTGGCCGCCACCTCCTCCTGCGAGGCGGGGCCGGTGGAACCGAAGCTGGCCGGCGACGATCCGGCCGGCTGGATGGACAGCGGGGCGGGCTCCGGCTCATGATCTTCCTCCTCGTCCGCGGGCGGGGCCGGCGACATCCCGGCGGCCGAGGGGGCCATGGAAACCTGGAGCTTGCGATAATAGCCGGGAGCCATGCCTCCGGCGGCGCGAGCGGGTGGGGGCGGATTGATGGCGGACTTGGTGACAGTGGGCATGATTCCGCGGGGTTCCGGGGGTGGACGATGGATCGCCTAAAGCAGGCAAAAGCGGGCGTGACAACCTTTATTGTCAGTAACACGGCAAAAATCAGTGTTAATCAACGGAAGGGACGGAAAATCGGGCCGGAAGTGGTGCAAGGGGACGCCTCACTTCGCGGGCTGGCACCAAAGGGCACGCCACGGTCCGCGACTTTGCGTTTGCTCCACGCGCAGGCCCGCGCGGCGGGCGGCATCGGCGATGGCGGGCGCTTGGTCGGCCAGCACGCCGGAGAGGAAGAGTTCGCCGCCGGGCGCAAGCGCAGCGGCGAGGCGGGGCAGCAGGAGGACGAGGAGATTCGCGAAAACGTTGGCGGCGATCACGTCCCAGCGTTGGCCGGCGGGGTTCCATTCCTGCGCGTCCGCGCGGCGGAAGGGAACGCGCGCGAGGGCGTTGGCCCGCGCGTTGGCGCGCGCCGTCCGGACGGCGTCGGGATCGTAGTCGAGCCCCAGCGCGGAGCGCGCGCCGAGCGCGCGGGCGGCGAGCGCGAGGATGCCGGAGCCAGCGCCGAGGTCGAGCATCGTCCACGATGAGCCGCGACGGCGCTCGGCGGACGCGGCGAGCAGGCGCAGCACCATCGCGGTGGTGGCGTGCGCGCCGGTGCCGAAGGCGAGCGCGGCGGGCACGGCGAGCACGGCCTTGCGCGGGTGAGCGGCGCGCAGGCTGGGCAGCAGGGCGGCGTCGGAAGTGACCAGGAGGCGCCGGCCGAAGGCGAGCGGGTGGGGGAGGGCATCCGCGGCGGCGGCGCGGGGTTGCCACGACTCCGGCCGCACCTCCTCCGCGTTTCCGCCAAAGGAGCGGACAAGGGCGCGCGTTTCCCGCGCCGAGCCGTAGAACTCGAACCGCAGCGCACGCCCGCCGACGGCCTCGGTGACGGCGAGGCGCGCGGGGTCGAGGCCGCGCAACCGCTCCTCCCAGGCATCGGCCCACTTCGCGGACGCCAGCTTGCGCCAGCGATGGGATAGCGCGGCGCTCATGCGGGGACTTTCTGCCGATACAGCGCCGGGTCCACGGCGGCGGCCATCGCGTTCTCGTCGAGCGCGCCGCCGAGGAAGCCGTTGAGGCGCGCGGCGTGCGCCGCGGGATCAGCGACGAGCTCGTGGTAGTGGACCTCCTCCACGGCGAAGGCGGAGCGCGCGCGCAACCACGCGAGCACCTGGTCCATCTGCGACTGAAACACGGCCGCGAGCTGAGCGTCCGAAACGGCGGCCAGCGGGCGGCCCCGCCGCGCGAGCATGGCGCGCTGCGAGGCGAGCACCTCGGGCATCCGGCGGCGCATCATGACGACGCGGTATGGAAACCCCTCCGTCGGGAGATCCGGCAGGAGCAAGTGCACCATCTTCACGGAGTGGCCCCGCGCCGGCGCCACCAACGCGGCGTCCGCCTTGGTCTGCTAGACGCGCTCGAACTCGAGGTAGCCGCGCGGGTTGTCGGCGTCGGCGGCGCGCGCTCCATCGGTCAGCGCCGGCAGGCCGCCCGCGGCGAGCATCTGCATCATCAGCGAGGTGCCCGAGCGCGGCAGGCCGGAAACGATGGTGATGGCGTCGGACGGCATGAAGGCGGATGCATAGGCAAGGAGCCGGAGGACGGCAAGCCGCGGGCCCGCGGCGAGGCCGCCGGCGCGGTTTCCTTTTGCGAAGGGTGCGCTTTGTTCCGCGCCCTCGCATGAGTTTCTCCTCCGCCCCCCTGTCGCGCCGGCTTCTGCTCGTGGGCTGGGACGCGGCGGACTGGCAGATGATCCACCCGCTCATGGACGCGGGCCGGATGCCGACGCTGCGCCGATTGGTCGAGGGCGGCGTGATGGGCTCGCTCGCCGCGCTGCGGCCGATGCTCTCGCCGATCCTCTGGACGAGCATCGCCACCGGACGGCGCGCCTTTGCGCACGGGGTGAGCGGCTTCGTCGAGCCGCGGCCAGACCGGGCCGGCGTGCGCCCGGTGGGCACGCGCGCGCGGCGCGTGAAGGCGCTTTGGAACATCCTCGCGCAGGCCGGCCGCCGGTGCGTGGTCGGCGGCTGGCTGGCCAGTCATCCGGCCGAGCCGCTGCCAGGCGGGGCGATGTTCTCGGACTTCTTCGCGCGGGCGCCCGCGGGCTCGAAGCCGCTGGATTGGCCGCCGGCCGAGGGCTCCGTGCAGCCGCCGGAGCGCGCCGCGGGGCTGAACGAGCTGCGCGTCCATCCGCGGGAGATCGATGGCGCCTTTCTCCAGGGCTTCATCCCGCGCGGGGCGGAGCTGGACCAATCGGACCCGGCGGTGCAGCGGCGGCTGACGTTCCTGGCCGAGCGGCTGGCCGAGGTGGTGAGCATCCACGCGGCGGCGACCGAGCTGCTGGAAAGTTCCGAGTGGGACTTCGGCGCGGTCTATTACGAGTGCATCGACCAAGCGGGACACGAGTTCATGCCCTTCCATCCGCCGCGAGGGGAAGGCATCGGGGCGCGGGACTTCGAGCTTTACCGCGAGGTGATGGCCGGAGTGTATCAATTCCACGACCTGATGCTGGCGCGTCTGGTCGAGCTGGCTGGGCCGGACGCGCACGTGATGCTCGTGTCCGACCACGGGTTTGAGAGCGGCGCGCGCCGCCCGCGCGGCGCGGTGGAGCCAGCGCAGTGGCACCGGCCGCACGGGATTTTCGCCCTGCACGGGCCAGGCGTGCGCGCGGACGCGAGCGCCGAGGGGGCAACGCTGCTGGACATCGCGCCGACGATCCTGGCGATGCTGGGCCTGCCGGTGGGTGGAGACATGGAAGGCAAGGTGCTCGTGACCGCCTTCGAGAAGCCGCCGGACATCGCGCGCATCCCCTCGTGGGAGGAGGTGCCCGGCACGGACGGGCGCCTGCCGGCCGCGGCGGACGAGGAAGACCCGGCCGCCGCGCAGGCCGCGCTGCGGCAACTGGTGGAACTGGGCTACGTGGCCGCGCCCGGGGCAGACGTGGAGGCGACGGTGGCCCGGGCGGAGGCGGAGGCAGCGTTCAACCTTGCCGTGAGCCTGCTCGAGGGCAGCCGCGCAGGCGAGGCGAAGGCAGTCCTGGCGGACTTGACGGCGCACCGGCCGGACGAACCGCGCTACTGGCGCGCGCTGGCGCAGGCGGCATTCTCGGCGCGCGCGCCGGAGGACGCCGCACCGGCCGCGGCGGCGCTGGAGCGACTGGAGCCAGGCCAGCCGCCGACGCTCCTGCTGCGTGGGCTGCTGGCGTGGGCGCGCGACGACTTGGCGGCGTGCGGCGCGGCGTTCGAGGAGGCGGCGAGGATCGCGCCCAGCGACCCCGCGGTGCAGACGGCGCTGGGCCGCCTGTGGCTGCGGCGGCGCGAGTGGGCGAGGGCGGAGCAGGCCTTCCGCGCCGCGCTGGCGGTGGAACCGGACGCGGCCGAGGCGCATTACGGCATGAGCGTGGCGCGCCCGCGGCAAAACTTCGTGGAGGAAGGCGTCCAGCACGGACTGCGCGCGGTGGAGCTGCGGCACCATTTTCCCGAGGCGCACTTCCAGCTCGGCGCGGTGCTCTCGCGGATGAGTTGGTTTGATCGCGCGGCGGTGCCCTTCGAGGTCACCCTCCGGCATCGGCCAGGCTTCGTGCTGGCGCACCGCTATCTCGCGCGGATCTAACGCAGCCTACGCCGCGTGCAAGAAGCACCCCGGCACCACGAGGAAGCTGCGCGCTTGATCGCCATGATCGCGCCGCAGCCAGCGGTGGACTGAGGGCCGAGGTGGGAAGTGGACTCAAGCGGTGCCGGTGCGTGGCTTGATCTCCCCACTTCTCACTCCCCGCCCCCCGCGGCCCTTTCAAGGATCGCGCGCGTGTCGGCCGATGGTGGCAGCGCGCCGAAGGCACCAGAGAGGCCGGCGAGGCGGCTCGCGCCAAATGCCTCGGCCACGAACGCGGGCGCGTGCCGCCGGAGCAGCGCGGCCTGCACGGCGAGCACGAGGCCCTCGGTGATCGGT
>CALMOL010000302.1 GCA_937871685.1 uncultured Verrucomicrobiota bacterium | reverse complement strand
CGCGCTCAAGGGGCGGCGGCTTGGCCAGATGCCCCGTGATGACCTGCCCGAGCGTGGTGCCCGAGAAGGGCGGGCGGCCGGCGAGCAGATACCACAGCGTCACGCCAAGCGAGTAGAGGTCCGAGCGCGCGTCGAGCTCGCGCCCCTCGAGCTGCTCCGGTGAGGCGTAGGCCGGCGTGCCGATGATGGCGCCGGGCGAGGAGACCGTGGTGGTCGGCGTGGGCGCGCTGGAGTCGCCGCCCAGCCACTTGGCGAGGCCGAAGTCGATCACCTTCACCGAGAGGCGCCCGGCGGCATCGCGCGCGGCCATCACGTTGGCGGGCTTGATGTCGCGGTGGACGAGCTGGTGGCGCGCGGCGGCGGCGAGCGCGGAGCCGATTTGCCGCGCCACGTCCACGGCATCGCGCCAGGGCAGGGTGCCATCGCGATGGACGAGGTGGTCGAGGCTCTCGCCCTCGGCGAACTCCATCACGTAGAAGTCCTCGCCGCCGGCCGAGCCCACGTCGAAGACCGCGGCCACGTTCGGGTGCGAGAGCTGCGCGGCCGCGCTGGCCTCGCGCAGGAAGCGCTTGCGGGCGGTCCCGCCTTCGTCCTCGCCGAGGAGCGTGGCGGCCACGACCTTGAGCACCACGCTGCGCCGCAGGAGCGTGTCGGTGGCGCGATAGGTCACGCCCATCGCGCCGCGGCCCAGCTCGTCGAGGGAGCCGTCCTCGCGCCTTGCCACGACGTAGCGGCCAAAACTCGCCGGGCCCGCGGCGGGTGTCGGCGGCGTCAGTTCAGGCGCGTCGGGCATGTGCGGGGGAAGGTCTAAGCCTCAAGCGTCAGCCGAGCGAGGCGAGACAGCCGCTCAAGAAAATTCCTTGCCGGCGGCAACCTTCAAGGAAGGACCGAAAGGAAGGCGAGCGCTGGCCTGCCGTCCTTGCTCTGCCGCTTGTCCCTTCCCTGACGCCTGACGCCTTCCTTCACTTGCCCGCGTTGTAGCGCGTCTCGGGATAATAGCCGGGCTGCATGAAAGTGGGATTGAGCTTCGGGTCCTCGCCGAGGTTGATCGGCTTGATGGGCACGGGGAGATAGCCGAAGATCTTGGTGGCGATCTGGTTGAGCGGGTTCTCTTTCTGGCGGCGCGCGATGTCGAGTTCCAGCCGCTGGGCGGAGAAGAGCTCGCGGTAGCGCTTGATCTGGGCGTCGTCGGGATCCACCTCGTAGCGCTCCACGAGGCCGAGCGCGCGGTCGCGCACCACCACGGCGCCCGGCTGGATTTGCGGGCCCCCGCCCGGGGCCGGGCCGACGGAGACTTGCAGCGGCGTCAGCGGGGGAATGACCGCGGCCGGCGTATTCATGGTGCGCGTGGCGGCGAAGCGGCGCGCCTTCTCGCGCCAGTCGGCGGGCAGCTCGGTGAGCGAGAGCTGGTGGAAGCGATCGCCCGCGCGGATGCCGATGCTCGTGCTCTCGACGAAGGTGATCTCCACGTCGCGATACACGGTGCCCCGCGTCGTCCGCAGGTCCTCGGCGGACGCGACGGGCGCGACGCCGAGCAAGGCGGCCAGCAGCGATGGCAGCAGGCGACGCGGGGGGAGGGGCGGCACGGTCATGACGCGCAGGCTAGCCCACTTGCGGGAGGGTTCAATCCCGCCGGCCGGTCACACGACCCAGCGGTCCAGGAAGGCGGGCACCGGCTCGGCGTCGAGCTTCTTGGGGTCGGCGAAGAGGGCCAGGATGCTATCCGCGGCGCGCTCGGGGATGCGGTCGCGCAGGGCACGCGTGAACTTGGCCTCCAGCACGGGGATGCCTTCCTTCCGCCGGCGCCGGTGACCGATGGGGTATTCCACCGCCACGCGCTCGGTGTGGGAGCCGTCTTTGAAATAGACCTGCAGGGCGTTCCCGATGGAGCGCTTCTCGGGGTCGAGGTAATCCACCGAGTAGGGCTGGTGCTCGCGCACTTCCATCTTGGAGCGCAGCAAGTCGATGAGCGGGTTCGCGGCGACGTCGTCCTCGTAGTCCTCGGCGGCGAGCGATCCCTTGAGGAGCGGCACGGCGACCATGTATTGGATGCAATGGTCGCGGTCGGCCGGGTTGTCGAGCGGGCCGGTCTTGTCGATGATGCGCACGGCGCTTTCCTGCGTCTCGATGACGATGCGCTCGATCTGCTCGAGGCGATCCTTCACCGCGGGATGGAGGAGGATGGCGCACTCCACCGCGGTCTGCGCGTGGAACTCGGCCGGGAACGAGATCTTGAAGAGCACGTGCTCCATCACGTAGGAGCCGAGCGGGCGGCCGAGCTTCAGCTCCTGACCCTTGAAAAGAACGTCCTGGAAACCCCAGCGCGGCGCGGTGAGCGCGCTCGGATATCCCATCTCGCCCTTCATGGCGAAGAGGGCGTGCCGCACCGCGCGCGAGGTGGCGTCGCCGGCGGCCCACGACTTGCGCGAGCCGGTGTTGGGCGCGTGGCGGTAGGTGCGCAGCGCGCCGCCGTCGATCCAGGCGTTGGAAAGGGCGCTGATGGCGTCTTCCCGCGAGCCGCCAAGGAGGCGCACGGCCACCGCGGTGGACGCGATGCGCACGAGCAGAACGTGGTCGAGGCCGACGCGGTTGAAGGAGTTCTCCAGCGCGAGAACGCCCTGGATCTCGTGCGCGCGGATCATCGCGTCGAGCACCGTGCGCAGGGTGAGCGGGTCGCGGCCCTCGCGGACGTTGCGGCGCGAGACCCAGTCGGCGAGGGCGAGGATGGCGCCGAGGTTATCGGAGGGATGGCCCCACTCGGCGGCGAGCCAGGTGTCGTTGAAGTCCAGCCAGCGCACCATCGCGCCGATGGAGAAGGCGGCCTGGACCGGGTCCAGCTCGAACGAGGTGCCGGGCACGCGCGCGCCGCCGGCCATGGTGGCGCCGGGCACGACCGGCCCGAGCATCTTCGTGCAGGCCGGGTAAGCGAGCGCCATGAGGCCGCAGCCAAGCGTGTCGGCGAGGCAATAGCGCGCCGTGTCGAAGGCCTCCGTCGAGGAAATCTCGGCGGAAAGCGCGTATTCGGCGAGGGCGACGAGCAGCGCATCAGGCGGCGGGCGGACGGCGGAAGTATGATGGGAGGACATGGGAGGGGAAAAGGGCGGAAAGAACTAAGCTTCAGGCTTCAAGAAAGGGGGGAGAAAGGTGGAAAGGAAAAAGGCCGGCAGACACCAAAGCGGCCAGCCGCAGGCCGGGCTGAGGCGACGCAAAGTCGAGTCCGCGCGCGCCATCCTCCGTTCTTTGAAGCTTGGAGCTTGAATCTTGCAGCTTCCGGGCCGGAGTCAGCGATTCTCGATCGGCACGAACGCCCTTCCCTCCGGCCCGGTGTAGGTGGCGGCGGGGCGGATGAGCTTGTTGTTGGCGCGCTGCTCGATGATGTGCGCGCTCCAGCCCGTGATGCGCGAGCACACGAAGAGCGGCGTGAAGAGCGGCGTCGGGATCTCCATGAAGTGATACATCGAGGCCGAGAAGAAGTCGGCGTTGGCGAAGAGCTTCTTCTCGTCCCACATCAGCTTCTCGATGCGCTCGCTCACCGGGTAGAGGTGCGCGCGGGGGTGGCCGGCGGAGAGCTTCTCGGACCAGGCCTTGTTGATCGCGTTGCGCGGGTCGCTCGTGCGGTAAACGGCGTGGCCGAAGCCCATCACCTTCACCTTCTTCGCGAGGAGGTCGCGCAGGCCGGCCTCGGCGGCGTCGGCGTCGGCGAACTTTTCGATCAATTCCATCGCCGCCTCGTTCGCGCCGCCGTGCAGCGGGCCGCGCAAGGAGCCGATGGCGCCCGTCACGCAGGAGTGAAAGTCCGACAGCGTCGCGGCGCACACGCGCGCGGTGAAGGTGGACGCGTTGAACTCGTGCTCGGCGTAGAGGATCAACGAGGCGTCCATCGCGCGGCGGTGCTCGGCCGGCGGCGCGCCGTCGTGGAGCATCGCCAGGATGTGGCCGGCCACGGTGTCGTCGCCCACGGTGGTGGCGATCCGCACGCCGTCGTGCGAGAAGCGATACCAATAGGCCATGATCGAGGGCAAGGCGGCCAGGAGGCGGTCGGCCACCTGGAGCTGCTGGGAGAAGTCGCGCTCCGGCTCGATGTTGCCGAGCATGGAGCAGCCGGTGCGCATCACGTCCATCGGGTGCGTGGAGCGCGGAATCCGCTCCAGCGTCTCGCGCACCTCCACCGGCAGGCTGCGCATCCCCTGCAAGCGCGCCTTATATTCCGCGAGCTGCGCGCTGGTGGGCAGCATGCCATAGACGAGCATGTAGGCCACCTCCTCGAAGGTCGCGTGCTCGGCCAAGTCCTCGATGGAATAGCCGCGGTAGGTCAGGCCGTGGCCTTCCTTGCCGACGGTGGCGATGGAGGTTTCTCCGGCGGAAACGCCGCGCAGTCCGGCGCCGCCCGGGGCGGCAGTCTTGGCTTCACTCATGGGATGGGGTGGGGCAG
>CALMOL010000301.1:9214-23235 GCA_937871685.1 uncultured Verrucomicrobiota bacterium | reverse complement strand
GGGGAAAGGGAGCGGGACGGCGCGCTCATGAGCGTTTCCCTTCACCGGTCGCGAGGCGCTGCATCCGCGCCTGGAGCGCATTGATGGCGATCAGCAGGCCGAACGACACGACGAGCATCGCCATGGCGATCACGGAGGCGCCGCGGTAGTCGTATTCCTCCAGGCGGATGATGATGAGCAGCGGGGCGATCTCGGACACGCCCGGCAGGTTGCCCGCGATGAACACGACCGAGCCGTATTCCCCGACGCCGCGCGCGAAGGCGAGCGCGCAGCCCGTGAGCAGCGCCGGCCGCAGCGGCGGGAACACCACGCGCCGCAGGATCGTCCAGCGCCCCGCGCCGAGCGTGGCCGCGGCCTCCTCGGCCTCGCGCGCGGCGTCGCGCAGCACCGGCTCCAGCGTGCGCACCACGAAGGGCAGCCCGATGAACACCAGCGCGAGCGTGATGCCCAGCGGCGTGTAGGCGACCTTCACGCCCAGGGCGAGCAACGGCCGGCCGAGCCAGCCATTCGGCGCGTAGAGCGTGGTGAGCGCGATGCCGGCCACCGCCGTGGGCAGCGCGAAGGGCAAGTCCACGAGCGCGTCCGCGAACCGGCGGCCGGGGAAATCGTAGCGCGTGAGCGCCCCGGCCAGGAGCGCGCCCAGCGCCGCCGCGATGAACGCGGCGATCAGCGCCGTGCCGAACGAGAGCCGCAGCGCCGCCCACACCCGCGGCGAACCCAGCACCCGCGTGAAGCCCTCCCAGCCGATTCCCGACGCTTTCACCGCCAAGGTGGTGAGCGGCAGCAGCACGAGCAGGCCGAGGTATCCGAGGGTGATCCCGAGCGTCAGCCCGAAGCCCGGCATCGCCCGGCGGCGGCGGCGCGGGAGAGCATACGCCGGTTTCGTCCCTGGCGCGGAGTGGTCAAGGGTTCGCGCGATCATGAGGGGCTTGCGGAAGGCCGACGACGTTTTGGAGTGCGGGAGCTTGCTCCCGCTCTGGGCAAGGCGGCTTGCCGCCGCAGGGTCGGGTGGGCGGCGATGGCCGGAGATGGCGGCGAAGTTTTCTTTCTCCGGCGCGCCGCCCCTGGCGCAGCAAGCGGCGCCGACCCAGAGCGGTGGCAAGCCACCGCACTCCACAACGCGGCTCGGCCACGCGGGGCGGAAATCCCAAACGCGCCGGGCGAACTTCGCGATCCATGACGAGGAGCGGAGCGATCCTTCGCGCTGGCGATCTCACCGCGCCGCCTGGATCTGATCCCATGTGCCCCCATCGGCGAAGTGGACGCGCTGCGCCTCGGCCCACGAGCCGAACGCTTCCTCTACGGTGAAGAGCTTCAAGTTCGGCAACTGCGCCGCGTGCCGGGCGAGCACGGCCTCGCTCACGGGCCGCAGGCCGTTCCGGGCGAAGATTTCCTGCGCCTCCTCGGTGAAGTGAAACTCAGCGTAAGCGCGCGCCAGCGCGGTCGTCCCGCGCTTTGCCGCGTTCGCCTCGACCACCGTCACGGGATTGTCGGCGCGCACGGTGAGCGACGGGATCACCACCTCGAATTGGTCGGCCCCCAGCTCGGCGCGCAGCAGGCTGATCTCGTTCTCGAAGGTGAGGAGCACGTCGCCGATGCCGCGCTGGGCGAAGGTCGTGGTGGCGCCGCGCCCGCCGGTGTCGAGCACGGGCACGTGGGCGAAAAGGCGCCGCACGCCTTCGCGTGCCGCCCCGGCGTCGCCGCCCCCCGCGCGCCGGGCGTGCTCCCACGCGGCCAGGTAGGAGTAGCGGCCGTTGCCGGAGGTCTTGGGATTGGGCACGATGACCTGCACGCCGTCGCGCGCGAGGTCGGGCCAGTCGCGGATGGCCTTCGGGTTGCCCTTGCGGACGACGAAGAGGATCGCGGAAAAGCTGGGCGAGGCTCCGTTTGGCAGCCGCGTCCGCCAGTCGGCGGGCACGAGCGCGGGATTGGCCGCGGCCACCGCGTCGAGGTCGAGCGCGTTGTTCATCGTGAGCACGTCGGCCTCCAGGCCATCGAGCACCGCGCGCGCCTGCTTGGACGAGGCGCCGTGCGACTGGTCGATGCGCGCGTCCTGGCCCGTGCGCGTTTTCCACGCCGCGGCGAAGGCGGGGTTCAGCTCCTTGTAAACGCTGCGAGAAACGTCGTAGGAAGCGTTGAGGAGGGTGGTCTGCGCCAGGGCCGGCGTGGCCAGCGCGACGATCCCGAGACCAGGGAGAAGGAGGCGGCGGAGCCCGGCGGCAAAAGAGAAACGCATGGGATGAGACAGCTAGATTGTAAAAGTTGATTGACAACTAATCTTTGAGGCTTTCCGTGTGGCTCTTCACCGCTGCTCCGTGAACGCGTTTACCGCTCCCGCCGTTTCCCGCCGTCTGCTTCGCGCTGGTCGAATGTGTGTCGTGGCGTGTTGTCCCGTTCTTCCCGCCGGCGTCTAAAGCCGCCCTGGTTTTCTCGGCACTGCCCGCTGGCACGCGGGCCTCGCGGCGCATCCGGTCCGCCGCTCCTTCGGCCGGAATCTCCTCTCACCCCTGCGGCTTCTCCTCATGCGCCGCCTCTTCCTCGCCTCTTTTTTCCCTTCTGCCATGCGCTCGTCCATTCTCTCGCTTCTCGCCCTTGGCGCTTTTCTCGGCGCTTCCCTCGTCCACCGCGTCGGCGCGGAGCCGGCCGCGGAAATCCTCAATGTTTCCTACGACCCCACGCGCGAGCTTTACGCCGATTTCAACCAAGCCTTCGCGAAGCACTGGCGCGCGACCAAGGGCGCCGTGGTCACGGTCAAGCAGTCCCACGGCGGCTCGGCCAAGCAGGCGCGCTCGGTCATCGATGGCCTGCCCGCCGACGTGGTCACGCTCGCGCTCGCGGCCGACATCGACGCCCTCGTCCGCAACGGCGGCTGGGTGAAGCCGGGCTGGGCGCAGCGCCTGCCCGACAACTCCTCGCCCTACACGTCCACGATCGTGTTCCTCGTGCGCAAGGGGAACCCAAAGGGCGTGCGCGACTGGGACGACCTGGTGAAGCCCGGCCTCTCGGTCATCACGCCGAACCCGAAGACCTCCGGCGGCGCGCGCTGGAACTACCTCGCCGCGTGGGGCTTTGCCCTGCGCAAGCCCGGCGGGAACGAGCAGAGCGCGCAGGAATTCGTCGCCGCGCTCTACCGGCAGGTGCCCGTGCTCGACTCCGGCGCGCGCGGCGCCACCGTGACCTTCGCGCAGCGCGGCCTCGGCGACGTGCTGCTCGCGTGGGAGAGCGAGGCGCACCTCGCGCTGAAGGAATTCGGCGCGGACAAGTTCGAGATCGTCACGCCGAGCGTGAGCATCCTGGCCGAGCCGCCCGTGGCCGTGGTGGACCGGGTGGTGGACGGGCGCGGCACGCGCGCGGTGGCGGAGGAATACCTGCGCTTCCTGTATTCGCCCGAGGGCCAGGAGATCGCCGCGCGCAACTTCTACCGCCCGCGCCTCGCCGCCGTGGCGGGGAAATACGCCGCGAACTTCCCGAAGACCGCGCTCTTCACCATCGACGAGCTGTTCGGCGGCTGGGCCAAGGCGCAGCCGACCCACTTCGACGACGGCGGCGTCTTCGACCGCATCTACCAGCCGGCCGCCAAGTGATCGACGGCGCTTCGAGGCGTGGCCTCGCCTGATTTCCTGAGGGAGGAACACCTCGTCGTCCCGGCGTCGCATTCGGGGGAGTGCACGCCGGACGGCGGGGTGAAACTCTGCCCAAGCGCGCCGCCGGCTTCGCTCCCGCAGCTTCCCGCCTTCGCATGACCGCCGTGCGCTCGCTCTTCCAGCCGAAAACCTTTTTGCCGCCGCGCCCGTGGGCCGGATCATCCGCCGCCGCCGTGCAATCCCGGATGTCCACCCGCCGCCTCCTTGCCCCGCTCGCCGATGCCGTCCCGCATCCCGACGTGCGCCTCGCCGTCAGCGAGCTGGGCGACTTCCGGTCCGGCGGCCAGCGCCATGCCCTGCCGCGCGTGAGCCTGCATGGGCCGCCCGGCGGCGGCGATGCCATCCGGCTCAGCTTCTTCGGCGCGATCCACGGCGACGAGCCCGAGGGCGCCGAGGCCTTGCTGGCCCTTGCGCTTGGCCTGCTCTGCGAGCCCGAAATCCTGCGCGGCTACGCGCTGGAGATCTACCCCGTGTGCAATCCCACCGGTTGGGAAGACGGCACGCGCCACTCGCGCGCCGGCCGCGACCTCAACCGCGAGTTCTGGCGCGGCTCGCGCGAGCCAGAGATCTACTTGCTCGAGCGCGAGCTGGGCGTGCGCCAGTTCCACGGCATCGTCGCGCTCCATTCCGACGACAACGTTTCCGGCTGCTACGCCTACGCGCGCGGCGCGGTGCTCACCGAGGCGCTGGTCGAGCCGGCGCTGGAGGCGGCCGCGGCGATCCTGCCCCGCGCGCCCGAGGCCGTGATCGACGGTTTTCCGGCCGAGCGCGGCGTGATCCGCCGCCATTGCTTCGAGGGCGTGCTCGCGAACCCCTTCGAGCTTCACCCCGCTCCCTTCGAGATCATTTGGGAAACGCCGCAGCGCGCCGCTCGCGAGCGCCAAGTCGCGGCCACGCTCGCCGCGCTGCGCTCCGTCCTCGCCAACTATCGCGCGCTCACGGCCATCGGCGGGGAGCTGTGATGCCGGTGGCGGGGTTGTAGAGGCGGCTCTGTCCGCGAAGGCGGACGTGCCGCCTGAAGATTCCTCCCGGGTGGCCGCTGATTGCCTCTTCGGCAGCGGCCACCCACCGAATGGCCAGAGGCGGCACGTCCGCATTCGCGGACAGAGCCGCCTCTACAACCCTAGCCCGCCTCCTCGCCCGCCTCGGCCTGAAGCACGCGGTTCATCTCCTGGCGCCGCTCGGCGAGGGCGGCGACCTGCCCGCGAAGCTCGGGGTATTTGCGCAGGAACTCGCGGAAGTCGCGCCGGTCGAGGACGAGCAGCTCGGTAAAGTCCACCGCGGTCACGTCGGCCGAGCGGGGCTGGCCGGAAAGGAGCGCCATCTCGCCGAAGAAGTCGCCGCCGCCGAGCTTGATGCGCTGCTCGCCGACGCGCACCTCGACCTCGCCCGCGGAGATGAAGAACACGGCGTCCGCCTGGTCGCCGGCGCGGATGATGCGCTCGCCGGGCGGCGCGTCCTGCCGGTGGAAATGGAGGAGCAGCACCTCGCGCTGCTCGGGCGTGAGGCCATCGAAGAGGGGGAATCGCTCCACCAGCTCCTGGGGGGTGAAGGTCCGGTGCGCCGCGGCCTTTTCCTCGGCCTGCGCGCGCACGGCGTCGAGCTCGGCCTGGAGCGCGGCGAACTTCTTCTCGCCGGGCGCTTCCCAGCGGCGCTGGGTGTCCGGGTGCGCCCGCAGCCACGCGGCCGCGCGGTCGGCGAGATGGAAGACGAGCGGATTCAGCGTGATCGAGAGGATCGCGCCCGCGAGGACCAGGCTCATGCCCTCGTTGGAAAGCAGGCCGTGCGAGACGCCGAGGCCGGCGAGGATGAACGAGAACTCGCCGATCTGCGCCAGCGCGGCCGAGACCGTGATCGCGGTGCTCAGCGGAAAGCGCAGCAGCAGCACGATTCCCAGCGCCACGAGCGACTTGCCGAGCACGATCACGCCCACCACGGCGGCCACCTTGCCCGGCGCGCGCACGAGCACCCCAGGGTCGAACAGCATTCCCACCGACACGAAGAAGAGCACCGCGAAGGCATCCTGCAGCGGCAGCGAGCTCGTGGCGGCCTTGTGCGAGAGCTCCGACTCGTTCAGCACCATGCCGGCGAAGAACGCGCCGAGCGCGAACGAGACGCCGAAGAGCTTCGCCGAGCCGAACGCGATGCCCAGCGCGATGGCCAGCACCGCCAGCGTGAACAATTCCCGCGACCCCGTGCGCGCCACGCGCCGCAGCAGGCCCGGCAGCAGGCGCGGCCCAAGGAACATCACCAGCGCCAGGAACGCGCCCACCTTCGCCAGCGTGACGGCCAGCGAGAGCAGCAGGCCGCCGCCGCCGCTCGCTTGGGCCGCGTCCGGCACCTTCCCGCCCAGCACGCCCGCGAGGGCCGGCAGCAGCACGAGCGCGAGCACCATCGCCAAGTCCTCCACGATGAGCCAGCCGACCGCGATGCGGCCGTTGGGCGTCTCGACGGCGTTGCGCTCCTCCAGCGCCTTGAGCAGCACCACGGTGGAGGCGACCGAAAGGCTCAGGCCCAGCACGAGGCCCGCGCCGAGCGGCCAGCCCCAAAGCCAAGTCATTCCCATGCCGATGGCGGTGGCGAGCACGATCTGCCCGACCGCGCCCGGGATCGCGACCGACCGCACCGCCATGAGGTCGGCGAACGAAAAGTGCAACCCCACGCCGAACATCAGCAGGATCACGCCGATCTCTGCGAGCTGCCCGGCCAGGCCGCCGTCGGCCACGTAGCCCGGCGTGAACGGCCCCACCGCGATGCCGGCGAGCAGGTAGCCGACGAGCGGCGGGAGCCGGAGCCGGTTCGCGAGCAAGCCGAGCCCGAAGGCGAGGACAAAGCCCGCCGTGAGCGTGGCGATGAGCGTGATGTCGTGCGGCATGGCGTGGCTTGTCACCGCCCGAGCCGCAAGGAAAACAATTTCCGCGGCAGCGATCCCTCGGCCGCCTCGACCGCGCCGCGGCGTTTGCCGAGGAGGCGCCGCGGGCGGACCGTGGCGCCACGAATGAAGATCGTGCTGCTCGCGGCGTGCCTGATCCTGATGACGACAGCCGGCCAGGCGCAACCGGGACGACCGCCCGCCCCCGGCGCGGCGACAGCGCAGTTTCGCCGCTGGGCCGCGGGATTGCCCACCCATGGCGACCAAGTGCGCTACCGGGCATTGCTGGACGAAGGTGAGACCGTGGCGAACCGAAAAGACTTCCGCGAGGCCCGGCGGAGAACCAACCAATTCTGGCGCCGCCTGCCGGCGCTCTTCGCGTGCATTCGCCAAGGCTCGAACGTGCTGGACTACCCTGGGCTGCTCGCCCTCGGGCCGGTCTGGCACGGGCGCAACAGCGACTCGCCAAGCTCGTCCTACTCGATCCATGTCGGCGAGGCGCTCGTCGGGACGGACGCGAGCACCCGCTCCAGGGACTTTGTGGTGGATTTCGACGAGAAGGGGAGGATCACCTCCGTGGACGACTTGGTCTGCCGGCAGTAGCGGGAAGCCGTCGAGCGAGCGGCGTCATGGGCTCCTGGGGAAGAGCTGGGCGGCGTAACGAGCCATCGATCGCTGGTAGCGAGGCAGGTGCCGCGCGAGCGCGCCCACGCTGATCCCCACGGCCTCGCGTGCGCGGCCCACGTCGGCAAGTGCCAGCGCGAGCACCGCGCGCACGGCGTCGTCCAGCTCGTCCGACGGGGTGTCCAACTCGGGAGTAAGCAAGGCGACCGATTTGTCGGCTTGGCCGAGGTTGCGCAGCGAGGAAGCCAATTGGATCAGGGCGCGGCGGCGCCGGATGCCGCCCAGCCCGGCGGCGAGCGCCACCCGGTAGAGCCCGACGGCCTCGGCGGGATGCCCGGTGGAATCCTGCGCGCAGCCGCGCTCGAACAGCGCCGCCGCGTCATCAGCCGGGCGCTCGGCGGCCAGGGCCTCGATGCGGGCCACGAAGTCGTCCGCCGCGCGGACCTCGAAGGTGGCCCAAAGGGTGGCCACGCGGTCTTCCCAGGCGTCATCAGGGGTGCTCATGCGCGCACGCTCGCCCGGCCGCGGGATGAACGCCACCGAGCCGCGAGGCCGCCTGCGGGCGTCTGTCGGCACCGCGGAGCGTCCAGGCCTATCCCTCGCCGCCCGTCGCGGTGATGGACGGGAGGCCGAGGATCTCCGCGGCGCGCAGCGCGGCGGCCAGGCGCGTTTCCACGCCAAGCTTGAGGAGGATGTTGCCGACGTGCTTCTTCACCGTGTTGAGCGCGGTGCCGAGGATGAGCGCGATCTCGGGCGAGGTCTTGCCGTGCGCCACCCAGAAGAGCACCTCGGCCTCGCGCGGCGTCACCCCGAGGCGCAGGAGTGCGGTGGGCGTGGCGGCGGCGCCGGGCGGCAGCGCCTCCTCCAACTGGAGGATGAACATCCCGCTCCGGCCCGGCTCGGCGAACAGGCGCGCGGTCAAGCGGGCCTCGGCGTCGCCGGGGGCCGATTGCCACGAGCCCTGCGCGTTGCCGCCGGCGGCCCACGCGCGCAGCGGCTCGGGCAGGCGGTTGCGCGCGAGGCCGCTCCCACCGGGGAAATGGAGCTCGAGCAAGCGCCGCGCGAGGCGCGTGCAGAAGGTCATCACGCCGTCCACCCCGGTCACGATGATGGCGCGGTCGAGGCTTTGCTGGAGCTGGTCCTCGGCTTCCACGCGCAAGGCGATGGCCTGCTCGAGCGTGGCGTTTTTCTCCTGCAGGTCTTGCTGGAGCGCGCGGATCTCGAGGTGCGCCCGCACGCGGGCGAGCACTTCCTGCGGGTGGAGCGGCTTGGAGATGAAATCCACCGCGCCGGCGTCGAAGCCGCGCACCTTGTCCACGGCGTCGGCCAGGGCGGTGAGGAAGAGGACCGGGAGCTCGCGCCAGCGCGGGTCGGCCTTGAGGCGGCGGCAGGTCTCGAAGCCGTCGAGGCCGGGCATGAGCACGTCGAGCAGGATAATGTCCGGCCGGGAGAACTCCAGCTGCGAGAGCGCGCCCTGGCCGCTCTCGGCCACGAGGACCTCGTAGCCGGCGTCGGCGAGGAAGTCGAGCAGGACGCCGAGGTTGGTCGGCACATCGTCCACGATGAGGATGGTTTTCATTGGGAGGGGAGGGAAGGAGTCGCCACAGAGGCACGGAGGTCACGGAGGAGGGGAACGGTTCGGACGCTGGGGTCGGGCAAATGGAGGTGATTGAAACAAGCCGACTTGCTCCCCGGCGACTCATTCCCCGGCGGCCTGCGCCCTGGCGGTTTTCCGCGTCGCGGAGCGACGTTTGCCGGTAGCCGGGGGATTCATCCCCCGGACCGCCGCGCCCATTGACTCGCGTCGCGGAGCGACGCCTGCGGAAGGCTGGCCCCCGGGGGGGGGGGGGGGGGGGGTTTAAACCCCGCGCCCCCGGGCGGGCGCCCCCCCGCGACGCAAGGAGGCACGATGCCTCCGCTTGGAGAGTTCATGGGCTTGGCTTTACCTCCGTGTTCTCCGCGGCTCCGTGGCTGATCCAGCCCTCCAGCGCGTCGCGGATGCGGTTCATCTGGAACGCGGCGATAAAGGGGCGCAGGCTCTCGAAGAAGGGCGCGTAGCGCGCGTCGCCCTCGGCCAGCGCAGCGAGGCGACGCTTGAGGCGCACGATGTCGCCGCGCTGCGAAAGCTCGAGGAGCGCTTCGAGTTCCTCCGCGGGCGGCGGCAGGATCGGCGCGGGCGACGACGCGGCGGACGGGGCCGCCGTGGCGGCGAGAGGCTCGCCGGCGCGCCAGGACACGCCGAGCACGCGGGCCATCGCGGCGAGAAGCTGCTCCTCGCGGAAGGGCTTGGGCACGAAGTCGTCGCAGCCGGCTTCGAGGGCTTCCTGCGCATCGCTTTCGAACACCGAGGCGGAGACGGCGATGATCTTCACGCCGCGGGCGAGCACCGAGCGGCGCAGCGCGCGCGCGACCTCCAGGCCATCCACGCGGGGCATGCGCAGGTCCAGCAGCAGCAGGTCTGGCGGCCGGCGCTCGCAGGCTTCCAGGCACTTGCCGCCGTCCGTCACCTCCTCCACGGCGAAGCCCAGCGGCTGGAGCAAGCTGCGCAGCAACAGGCGATTCTGCGGCTCGTCGTCGGCGACCAAGACGCGCCGCATCCCGCCCTCGTATCCGGTGATCGTGCCCGCGGGAGCCTCCGGCGCGGTCGGCGGCGGCGCGACCTCGGGCAGCGCGAGCGCAAACCAAAACGTGCTCCCCTCGCCCGCCGTCGTCTCCACCTGCAGATGGCCGCCCAAAAACTCCACCAGCCGCCGCGAGATCGCCAGGCCCAGCCCCGCGCCCTGCGCCGCCAGCTCGGCCGGCGCCGCCTGCTGGAAGGCTTGGAAGAGAAAGGGCAACCGGTCTGCCGGAATTCCCAGGCCCGTGTCCCGCACCTCGAAGCACACGCGATCGCTTCCCTTCGGCGCCGCGCGCAAATCCACGGCGCCGCGCTCGGTGAACTTCACCGCGTTGCCGAGCAGGTTCACGAGCACCTGGCGCAGCCGGCCCTCGTCGGCGCGGACCGCGCGCGGCAAGTCCGGCGCGAGCGTCAGGCGCAGCTCCAAGCCCTTCTCCGCGGCGCGCGGGCGGAAGCCCTCGACGGTGCGCCGGAGCATGGACGGGAGATCGAAGTCCCGCGAGGCCAGTTCCATGCGGCCGGCCTCGATCTTCGACAAATCGAGCACCTCGTTGATCATCCCGAGCAGGTGCTCGCCGCTCTGCGCCACGAGGCCGAGGCGCTCGCGGTGCTCCGGGGCGAGCGCCGGGTCCTTGAGGACGATCTGCGTGAAGCCGAGCACGCCGTTGAGCGGCGTGCGCAGCTCGTGGCTCATGTTGGCCAGGAAGGCGCTCTTGGCGCGGTTGGCCGACTCGGCCGCGTCGCGCGCCTGCGCCATCTCGCCCTCGTGCGCGCGCAACGCGGCGGTCCGCTCGGCGACGATGGCCTCCAGCCGCGCGTTGGCGGCGTGGGCGCGGCGCAGCCGCCAGCGCACCAAGCCGACGACGCCCGCCCCGGCCGCCAGCGCGAAGCCGGCCCACGCCCACGCGGTGCCATGCCACGGCGGCTGGACCGCGAACGCGAAGGACGACTCGCTTCCCGCGCGCCCATCGGGGTCCGCGCCGCGCAGGCGAAACACGTAGGAGCCGGCGGGAAGGTTCGTCCAGTCGGCCGCGCCGGCGCGCTCTCCGGCTGGCGTCCAGGCGCCGGCCTCATGCCCTTCGAGGCGCGTTTCCAGGCGCGGCCCGGGGCCGGGGCCGAAGTCGTCCGATCCAAACTCGAAGCGCAGCGAGTGCCGCGCGTGCGGCAGAGACGGCGGCGGGCCGTCCAGCGGCACGTTTTCCCCGCCGGCCAGCACGCGGCGCAGGAAGGTGCGGAGCGGCGGGCGCGCCGCGCCCACGGGGCCGAGCCGCGCGAGGTCCACGCGCGCCACCCCCTCGGTGCCTCCGATCCAAAGCACCTCGCGGCCCGCGGGATCGGTCTCGGGATAGAATCGCTCCAGCTCGCCGATGCTCTGCGCGATCCAGCGCGGCACCGGCCGCCAGCTTCCATCCCGCCCGGCGCGCCCGATGAGCGGATCGGGATACACGCCGTCCACCGCGCGCGGCGTGAGCCAGATTCCGCCGGCCGCGTCCTGCGCGAGGTTGGCCGCGCGCTGGGAGCCGTCCGAGAGCCATGGGCCCCACCGCCGCGCGGGCTCGAAGCGGCCCGCCCCCTCGTCGAGCCGGTAGAGGCCGCGCTGCGTGGCGAAGAGCATCTCGTCCCCCTCGCCGCGCAGCGCCAGGACGCGCGGCCAGCCCATGCCCGTGGGCAGGCCATCGGTCTCGAAAAAGCGCTGCACGCGGCGCGCGCCGCCGGGCGCGGGTTCGGCGCGGAGGATGCCTTGCGTCGCGGTCCCCAGCCAGAGCGTGCCGCGCGAGGTCTCGACGATCGTGCGCGCCTCTCCGTCCCAATCGGCCGCCGCGCCCTCGTCGATCCAGCGGCCGAGGGCATCGCAGCGCAGCGAGCGCAGCCCGCGCGCGTGGCCGACGAACACGCGGTCCGGGTCCAGCCGCGAGCGCGCGAGCGTGAGCACCGCGGGCACGGCGAGCACTGATTCCACGGCGCCGTCCGCGCGGCGGCGCCTCACCCCGTCCGCTCCGCCGACGAGCAGGCCGCCGCGCGGGTGGTGCAGGAGCGCGCGCGTTTCCCCCGCGAAGCCCGGCACCGCCTCCACCCGCGCCGGCTGCCCGCGCGCGGGATCGGCCGGCGCGAGGCGGAACACGCCCGTGGTGGTGGCCAGCCAGAGCGCGCCGTCCACGCGCACGATATCGCGCGTGGTGATGCGCTTGAAGCCGTTGAGCGAGTCGAAGAGCGACACCGCCGAGGGCAGCTCCGCGCGCGCGCAACCGGAGTTGAGCCCGAGCCACAGGCCGCCGTCGCGATCCTCGCCCAGGCCGAGCACCACGTCGGAAGCGAGGCCGGTGGACTCGCCCAGCCGCCCGCGAAACTCGCCCCCCGGCCCGAGCAGCAGCACGCCCGCGTCCTCGGTCGCCAGCGCCAGCGAGCCATCGCGCAGGCGCTTGCCGTGCCGCAGGCCGCGCCCGCGCAGGAACGCCGCCCCCTCGGCCGCGAAGGCCGCCGCCGCCGCGTTCCCCGGCTTCCAAACGAAGAGCGCCCCGTCCGTCGTGCCCGCGATCATCGGGTTCCCGGCGGCGTCCGGCACGGCGTCGAGGAAGGCGATCTCGCGGTCGCGGAACGGCTCGGCCGGCGCGGGCACCTCCGCCCAGCCGCGGCCATCCCAGCGGCGCAAGCCACGGCCGCGCGCCTGGAGGTGGACCACGCCGCCGACGAGGTGCGCGCGGGTCGATTCCTCGAGCGGCCACGCTTGGAGGTGGTCGTCATGCCAGCGCAGCACCACGCGCTCGCCGGCGAAGAAGACGCCCTCGGCGGCCGTGACCCACGCGCGCTGCAGGTCGCCGAGGCGGCGGGCGTCGGCTGGCAGCCGGTCGAGCAGCGAGACGAAGGCGCGCGCCCCGCCCGCGGGCGGGGCGAAGTAGCCCAGTTCGTTCACGCCGCCGACGTAAAGGCGATCGGTGGTCGGGTCATGGGCGAGGCCCCGCGCAAAGACGAGCCGCTCGGCGGCGTGGAAGCGCCACGCGGCGCCGTCCCACTCGATCAGCCCGCCGTTGTTCCCGGCGAGCATCATCCCCCGCGCGTCCTGGGCGAAGGACCAGACTTGGTTGTGCGCGCGGTAGTCGCGCTGGGAATGCCAGCGCAGGAAAGGGCGCCCCTCCTCCTGCGCCCCCGCGCGGCCGGCGAGCAGGGCGAGCGCCGCCAGCGCCGCCGTGACCGCCCTGCCCCGGCAGCGGCGGAGCCGGACGGGCGGCGGCAGGGGCATAAACGCGCAGCCATCGCTGCTCGACCTGGGAAACGCAACGCATGTCAGGGAGAACTAATCCCAAGGGATTATGACCCAGGGTCGGGTCAGGCCGCGGAGCGCGTCGGCGCGGACGGCCCGGCAGGCTCCGGCCTCGGCCCCGGCGCAAGTCCTCGCGCCGGCCCTCTGGCGTCGGGTGGCCTTGGCCCGCAGTCAGGTGGACTTCTTCCAGTTCCCGGCGGCGGCCATCCAAGTTTGGATGGCCCCCCATCCAAGGCTGGACGGCAGGCATCCAAAGTCAGACGAAAGTCATCCAAGGTTGGACGACTTTCGTCCAAGGTTGGACGGGGGGTCATCCAGCGCTGGACCAGGTTCGTCCAACCTTGGACGGGTTCCGTCCAAGGTTGGACCAAAGTCATCCAGCTTTGGACGGGGTGGCATCCAAGCTTGGATGAAAGTCGTCCAACCTTGGATGGGGGGACATTCAAGATGGGATGAAGTTGGTCCAACCTTGGACGAGAACCGTCCAAGGTTGGACCAAAGTCGTCTGACTTTGGATGGGGGGCCGTCCAACCTTGGATGCCCACCCATCTAAAGTTGGATGAGGGGTCGTCCAACCTTGGATGCCTTAGGCCCGCTTCCATTCCTCCAGCGCGTCGCGGATGCGGTGCATCTGGAAGGAGGCCACGAAGGGGCGCAGGCTCTCGGCGAAGGGGACGTAGCGCGCGTCCCCCTCGGCCAGCGCGGCCAGACGGCGCTTCAGGCGCACGATGTCGCCGCGCTGCGAGAGCTCCAGCAGCGCCTCGATTTCCTCCGCCGGCGGCGGCACCGGCGCAGTCTCGCTTGGCGCGGCGGCCGGGGCTGGCGCGGGCGCGCCGCTCATCCACTCCAAGCCGAGCACGCGTGCGATGGCGGCGAAAAGCTGCTCCTCGCGGAAGGGCTTGGGCACGAAGTCGTCGCAGCCCGCCTCCAGCGCCTCGCGCGAGTCGCTCTCGAACACGCTGGCCGACACGGCGATGATCTTCACCCCGCGCGCCAGCACCGAGG
>CALMOL010000301.1:4160-9204 GCA_937871685.1 uncultured Verrucomicrobiota bacterium | reverse complement strand
GAACCGAGGCGCGCAGCGCGCGCGCCACGGTCAGGCCGTCCACCTTGGGCATGCGCAGGTCCAGCAGCAGCAGGTCCGGCGGCCGGCGCTCGCAGGCTTCCAGGCACTCGGCGCCGTCGGCGGCCTCCTCGACGAGGAAGCCCAGCGGCTCCAGCAAGGCGCGCAGCAGGAGGCGGTTGCGCGGCTCGTCGTCGGCCACGAGGAGGCGACGCACGGGGCCGGCGTAGCCGGTGACCACGCCCGTGGGCGCGGCCGCGGCCGCGGGCGGCGGCGCGACCTCGGGCAGCGCGAGCGCAAACCAAAACGTGCTCCCCTCGCCCGCCGTCGTCTCCACCTGCAGATGGCCGCCCAAAAACTCCACCAGCCGCCGCGAGATCGCCAGGCCCAGCCCCGCGCCCTGCGCCGCCAGCTCGGCCGGCGCCGCCTGCTGGAAGGCTTGGAAGAGAAAGGGCAACCGGTCTGCCGGAATTCCCAGGCCCGTGTCCCGCACCTCGAAGCACACGCGATCGCTTCCCTTCGGCGCCGCGCGCAAATCCACGGCGCCGCGCTCGGTGAACTTCACCGCGTTGCCGAGCAGGTTCACGAGCACCTGGCGCAGCCGGCCCTCGTCGGCGCGGACCGCGCGCGGCAAGTCCGGCGCGGCGTGGAAGCGCAGCTCCAGATTTTTCTCCGCGGCGCGCGGGCGGAAGGTCTCGACCACGCGCTCCAGCATCGTTCCCAGCTCGAAGTCGCGCGGGGAAAGCTCCATGCGGCCGGCCTCGATCTTCGAGAGGTCCAGCACCTCGTTGATCATCGCCAGGAGGTGCTCGCCGCTCTGCGCCACGAGGGCGAGGCGCTCGCGGTTGCGCGGGGAAATGAGCGCGTCCTTGAGCAGGATCTGGGTAAAGCCGAGGATGCCGTTGAGCGGCGTGCGCAACTCGTGGCTCATGTTGGCCAGGAAGGCGCTCTTGGCGCGGTTGGCCGACTCGGCCGCGTCGCGCGCCTGGACGAGCTCGATCTCGTTGGCCCGCAGCGCGGCGGTGCGCTCGGTGACGACGCCCTCCAGGCGGACGTTCGCGGCCGAGACGCGGCGCGTGCGCCAGCGAAGCAGCCCGGCCACGCCGCCGGCCGCCAGCGCGCCGAGCCCGGCGTAGGCCCAGGGCGTGCGCTGCCACGGCGGCAGGATGGTGAACGCAAACGACGACGACGCGCCCACGCGGCCGTCCCGGTCCCGGGCGCGCGCCTGGAACTCGTAGGAGCCTTCCGGCAGGTTCGTGTATTCGGCTCGCGGCCGGTCGGTCGGCGGAGTCCATTCGCCCGCGCCAAAGCCCACGAGGCGCGTCTGCCAGCGCACTCCGGCGGCGGCGCCGAAAAGGTCCGAGGCCAGCTCGAACTGGAGCGCGCCGCGCGTCCACGGCAGCTCCATCCCGCCCGCCAGCGACAACGCCTCGCCGCCGGCCGACGCGCGGCGGATTCCCCCGCTGAAGGGCGCCGCCGCCGGTCCTGCCGGCGGGAGCGATCCCACCTCGCCCCGCGCCACGCCCTCGCTGCCGCCGATCCACACGGTCTCGCGGCCCCCGGGATCGATCTCGCTCCACATGCGCTCCACCTCGCCCACCGCATCGGCCAGCCGGCCGGGCAGCGCGCGCCATTCGCCGTGCGGAACGGCGCCGCCGATGCGCGGCTCGCCGAAGTTCGCGTCCGCCGGGCGCTGCAGCGTCCGCCCGACGCCGCGGGCATCCACGTGAACGTTTCCAAGGCGCCGGGTGCCATCGCCGATGTTCCCGCCGAACTCGCGCGCGGGTTCCCAACGGGCACGCTTCTCGTCCCACGCGAAGAGACCGGCCTGCGTGGCGAGGGCCGGCCGGCCGCCGCCGAGGAGCAGCGAGCGCGTCCATCCTTGGTTGGCCGGCAATCCGTCGGTGCGGAAAAACGGCGTGACGACCGGCGCGCCGCCGCCCGGCCGGAGCACGATGCGGAAGGCGCCGTGCGCGGTCGAGCCCAGCCACAGGTCGCCGCTCGAGCACTCGACCGCGGTGCGCACCTGATTGGACTTCACGCGCGCGGCCATGCCCTCGTCGATCCAGTTGCCGGCCGGATCGCAGCGCAGCGCGCGCACGCCGTCGTCGATCCCCACCCACACGCGGTCAGGATCTCCGCGGCCGGAGGGCGCGAGGCCCCAGGACTCGGAATCCGGCCGGCCATAAACCTGGTCGATCGTGCTCCCGTCGGCGCGCAGGCGGAAAACCCCGTTGGGCGTGGAAATGAGCATGCCGCCGCGCGGATGAACGAAGAGCGAGCGCGTCTCCTGCGCCTTGAATCCTGGCACCGGCTCGATCCGCGCGCCCCGGCCGGCACCGCCCGCCGCGGGCACGAGCCGGTAGAGGCCCACGCCGGTGGCGAGGTAGAGCGTGCCGTTCATCCGCGCGAAGTCGCGCGTGGTGACCTGCCGGAAGCCGTTGGAACGGTCCCACACGGACCACGGCGCGGGCAATTCCACGCGCGCGACGCCCGCGTTGAGGCACAGCCAAACGCCGCCCTGACGGTCCTGGCCGAGACCGAGGAGGAGCTCGTTCGGGAGGCCACCGGCCTCGTTGAGCATGCCGCGCAGATGACCGTCGCGGCTGAAGTGAAAGGTGCCCGCCTCGCGCGAGCCGATGAGGAACGAGCCATCCGCGAGGCGCACCCCGTGGCGCACGAGAGGGACGCGCAGCGCGGCGTCAGCGTCCGTGGGAAACGGCCGGCGGCCCTCGCCCGCGCGCCACGTGCAGAGCTCGCCGTTCGAGTTGCCCGCGATCATCGGGCCGCCCGCCTCGGCCGGGGGAAGGAGGACGGAGACCGTGGAGTCCCGCCACCACGCATCCTGCGGCTCCCAAGGCACGAAGGTGACGCCGTCCCAGCGCCAAGTGCCCTCGCCGCGCCGCTGGATCCACACGCGGCCCTCGAGCGAGAACGACTGCACGAACGTGGTGCCCGGCACCTCGAAGGAAGAGAAGCGCTCGCCGTGCCAGCGCAGCACGCGGCGGTCGGTGACGAAGAACACGCCGTCCGGGGTGCGCCACGCGCGGCGCACGTCGCCGAATTCCCGCGCCGCCTCGGGCAACTGCGGGCGGAGCGAGACGAAGCGCCGCGTGCCGTCCGTGCCGCGCTCAAGGTAGCCGAGGTCCTCCACGCCGCCGATGAAGAGGCGGTCGGTGGGCGGGTCGTAGGCGAGGCCGCGCACGAACGAGAGCGCCTCCACGTCGAGGCGGCGCCAGGTGGCGCCATCGAACTCGAGGACGCAGCCCTTGTTGCCGAAATACATCACGCCGCGCGCATCCTGGGCGGCAGCCCAGTTTTGGTTGTGCGCGTGGTATTCGCGCGGTGCCCAGTGCTGGAGCAGCGGCCGGCCCAGCTCGGAGCCATGCGCCGATGCCGCGCCGAGCAACGCCGCGAAGAACACGGCGACGCGAAGCCAGGAGAGCAGCGGCACAGGCATGGCGTCCGCCATATGTCCCGCCGCGCCGCGACTGCAACGGCCCGTCAAGCCATCTAATCCCAAGGGATTATTCCCACGCCGCGGAAAACATGGGCCGTCTAATCCCAAGGCATCATTTCGCGCCGCGCCGGGCCCACGCAGGGTCGCCGCCATGCGCCCGACCTGCCTCTCCCTCCTCGCGCTTCTCGCCGCCTTTTTCGCCCCGGCCACCGCGCGCGCCGCGGACCCGACGCTCACGCAGAGCTTCCCGCTCGTGCCCGGCTGGAACGCCGTGTTCGTCGAGGTCGCGCCGGCCAACCCCGACCCCGCCGTGGTCTTCGGCGGGATCGCCAACGTCGAGCAGGTGTGGGCGTTCTTTCCCACGCGCTCGCCGGTGCAATACCTCTCGGACCCCGCCGCCGGCCTCTTCAACAAGCCCGGCTGGCGCGCGTGGCTGCCCGCTTCCCGGCCGGATGCCGCCGCGCTCACCACGCTGAAGGCCGTCACCACGCACCAAGCCTACCTCGTCAAGCTCGGCGGCACGGCCAATGCCACGCTCACCGTGGCCGGCCCGACTTCCTACCGCGCGGTGAAGTGGCAGCCGGACGGCTTTACGCTCACCGGCCTCCCGGTGGACAGCGCCACGGCCATCACGGCCGGCGACTACTTCTTCAATTCCCCCGCGCACAAGGGCCAGGCCCGCTATCAGCTCAACGCCAACGGCATCTGGCTGCCCGTGGCCGACGCTACCGCGCTCGCCGCCGGCCGCGCGTATTGGATCTACACGAAGGGCTCGTCCGACATCACGTCGCCGGTGGAGCTGACCTTCGACAGCGTGCGCGCGCTCGAGTTCGGCCCCGACCAGGAGTCCAAGACGCTCACCCTGCGCAACCGCTCCGCCTATCCCGCCACCGTCTCGCTGGCGAATCCCGACAACCTGCCGCTCGTCACCGCGGGGCGCGATGCCTCCGGCAGCGTCGCGTGGACGCCGCTCGCCACGCTCTCGCAGTCCATCCCGGCCGGCGGCTCCGTGGTGGTGAAGCTCGGCGCGCGCCGCAAGCTCCTCGCGGCTGATGCGAGCGCGTTCCTGCGCGTGACCGGCGGCGGCGTGGCCTTCCGCCTGCCCGCCAGCCTGTCGCTCCCGCGCGATGCGACGACGATCCCGCTCGCGCGGCCCGGCGGCCAGACCAATGACGCCCCGCTCCCCAACCCGAACGCCGGCCTGTGGATCGGCACCGTCACCGCCCGAGCCGTCTCGGAGGCGAACTCGGCCACCTTCCTCGTGCCAACCGCGACGCCGGCCGAGTTTCCCCTGCGCCTCCTCGTCCACGTGGACGCGGGCGGCGCGGCCAAGCTCCTCAAGGACGTGACCGTGATGCGCCGCAAGCCCGTGTCCGGCTCGACGGCGACGCCGCCCTTCGTGCTCGTCACCGACCCCGCGCGGCTCACCGACTTCGACGCGCCGCAGCGCCGCGACGGCTCGCCGTATTCCTACCGCGTCACGAGCGTGGGCTACGACTTCGCCGGCACCGCCGTGGACTTCACCGGCGCGTGGGGCGGCACGCTCGCCGGCACGGTCACCATCGCGCGCGCGCTGCCGACCAACCC
>CALMOL010000301.1:0-4150 GCA_937871685.1 uncultured Verrucomicrobiota bacterium | reverse complement strand
GACCGTCCTCCCCCTCGGCCACAACCTGCCGCCCGACCAGCAGGAGGTGTGGGCTGTCGCGCGCGCGCTCACGCTGACCTTCGCCGCGCCGCCCGCCGGGAACAACGCGCCGGCCGCCGGCTACACCACGCGCACGGGCGCCTACCGGGAGGTCATCACGGGCCTGCACAAGAACAGCGTGATCGTGACCGGCGACTTCTCCCTGCGCCGCGTGAACCCCATCACCGAGATCAACCCCGCGCCCTGAACCCTTCCCTCCCGCCGCCCTTTTTTTCCGCCGCCATGAAACGCCATCTCTCCCTTCTCCTCGCCGGCGCGCTCGGCCTTCTCGTCGGCGCGACGCGCCCCCTCGCCGCGGCCGAGTTCGCCCAGCAGGAGCCGGCCGGCTTCACCGTCCGCTTCGACGGCGCCGGCCACGAGGAAATCTACGACACCGCCACGGACGCCGTCGGCAACGTGTATGTGGTGGGCCGCTTCACCTCCACGCAGCTGCTGACGGACTCGGTCGCCGACTCGTCCACGAGCGCGGGCTCGAACTTCCGCTTCCAGCCCATCGGCGTCCAGGGCGTGGCGCTGGGCGCGACGCCTTACCAGTATCTCTTCGTCACCAAGCTCAACCGCGACGGCCAGGTCGTCTGGCAGCGCTCCGCCGGCTGCCCCACGCCCTACAACGGCACCCACTCCGCGGCCACCGGCGTGGCGGTGGACAACGCCGGCAACGTGTTCGTCACCGGCTCCATCTCCGCGCCCACGCGCTTCGGCGGCCTCACCGTGGACCCGCAGTTCGCCCAGGGCAGCGGGACCTACGAGGCGAACATCTTCGTCGCCATGCTCGACGCGGACGGGCTCTGGAAGTGGGTGAAGATGTTCTCCCCCACGATCTACTCCACCGACTCCGGCGGCCAGGGCCCCGGCAGCGCCAGCCTCTCCTACGCGTATATGCGCAACGGCGGCCCCGGCAACGGCGGCTCGGACACCACCTCGATCACTCCGCGCGTCCCCGGCCGCGCCGACGGCCACGCCCTGCGCCTCGGCTCGGACGGCAGCGTTTACATCCAGGGCTTGTTCGAATACGGCTACGTGAACCCCGGCCAGGCCGGCGACATCGTGTGGATGCGCTTCGGCGGCACCGGCCTGACCGGCACGGGGCGCATCCCGCTCGGGAAGAGCTACGCGAGCGCCTCGGCCACCTACCTTGGCACCTCCTTCCTCGCCAAGCTGCGCGCGGTGCCGCCGCCGCTAGGCTCGCCCGCGGGCACGGCGTCCACCTACGAGTGGGACTGGATGACGCCCGTGACCGCCGGCGTCACCTCCCAGGCCAGCGGCTCGGTGATCGCGGCGGAGTCCATCCCCACCAGCGTGAGCAAGATCACGGACTTCACGGTGGACGGCGACTCCGTGTATCTGACCGGCAACTGGAAGGGCAGGAACGTGCTCGCCAGCGCCGCGGGCGCGGCGCAAGTCTCCCAGCAGGAAGGCTTCGTGGCGCGCCTGGACGCCACCTCGGGCTTCCCGGTGTATTGCTCGGGCTACGCCATCGGGACCGCCGCGGCGAACAACTTCTCCTACGGCGGCGGCATCGCGGTGGACGCCACGCGCAACGTGTATGTGACCGGCGCCACCGGAAACAACTCGGGCTCCGGCCAAACGATGCTCAACGGCCGCTCGCTCACCAACGCCACCTCGCTGGCGATGGCCTACTCGGCGCCGAACGGCTCCCAGAGCTGCTTCGCGGCCAAGCTCGACGCGGCCGGCAACTGGCAGTGGGCTTCCGGCCCCACCTATAACACCACCATCTACGCCCACGCCACCTCGCTAGCGCGCGACGCCGCCGGCGCGCTCTACGTGGCCGGCAGCGTGCAGGCCCCCGCCGCCGGCTCGGGCGGCACCGCCACCTTCGGCCCGGGCGTCGTGGTCTTTGCCGCGAATCATCCCTCACAAAACGGGTTCGTCGCCTACGTCGCCAAGCTCACCGACGTGAACAACGCGCGCGCCTGGCAGTGGGTGGCCCAGACGCATTCCAACGCCTCCGGCTCCTTCACCACGCCCGTGATGGACACCGCCGACGTGCGCGCCTCGTCCAACGGCACCGTCTATTGGACGATCAACTCCCTCAACGGCGGCGGCGCCTTCGCCGTCAACCGCTCCTCGATCGCGGCCGACAATGCCTACGACGCCACCACCGGCCGCGGCGGCTTCGTGCTGCCGCTCCTGCCGGACGGCCCGTATCTCTCCTCCACCTTCTCGCTCTACACCACCGTGGTCTGCGGCCAGGAGGTCGTGCCGCCGGGCGGCGTGGGCCTGGACCAGAACGGCAAGCCGCTCCAGCCCGAGGTCACCCTGCCCGCCGCGAACGGCGCCCCCGCCGGCGGCGCGTTCTACTGGGACACCTTCGCCAAGAAGCTCTACGCGGTGTCGCCCGTCCCCGCGGCCGACGTGCGCTGGCCCGTCTCCTCCGACGTGCTCAATCCGGCGCGCATCGTGCGGCGCATCGTCACGCGCTGGCCGGTGAACAGCGGCGAGGGCCTCACCCAGCACGTTTCCGGCGCGGGTGCCGGGGGCGACGAACCCAGCGCCACGCTCCAGCCGCCCGGCCTCGCCCACACCTTCGCGGCTCTGCTCTACCAGGACAGCGACGCGCAGATCTCCGGCCAGAAAATTTTCACCGCCAAGCAGCCCGGCTACGCGGTGCTGCTCTACACCACGGGGGTCAACTCCTCGCTCGGCAACGCCCCGGCCACGCTCGAGGTGGTGCGCACGCTCCGCTGGGACGACCCGGATCTCTACCACGCGATCAACGTCCCCATCGGCACGGCCATCCTGCCGGCTTCCGTCGGCCACGCCGACCCGGAGGGTCGCAACTGCTACGTCGTGAACCGCAAGTCGCGCATCGATGCTGCCGGCACCACGCCCACCTACAGCTTCGACGCGCGCCTCGGCGACATCATCCCGGTCAATGAGAATGGCGCCGCCACCGACGAGAAGCTCGTCCTCGTCACCTCCCGTCTCAATTCCAAGGGCGTGGCCTGGCCACGCCAGCCCGAGACGGTGATTCCCCAGTGGCCCGCGGCGCCGCCCAAGATCGTCATCGCCTCCGGCCTCGGCTCGGAGGTCTATGGCCAGCCGGTGCTCAACCCGGCCACCTACGCGAGCCCGGCCATCTATCACCAGCCGAATCCCGCGCTCGCCGGCTACAATCCCAACGAGGAGCACGCCTTCTTCGCCCCGCCGCAGAACGCCAGCCCCGGCGCGCCGCCCGCCGTCTTCGCCCTGCGCAACGACTTGAACAACGTCGGCCGCACCACCTCGCAGCCCTACGTGCTCGTCCGCTATCAGGACGCCACCGCCGCGCTCAAGACGAAGTTCCTCGTCTATCAGGTCTTGGCCGAGAGCACGGCCGGCGGCACGGACTACCGCTTCGCGACCGTCGTCGGCGTCGCCGGCACGCGCGTGCAGCCGCCCTACCCCCTCCCGCTCCTCGGCGACGCCGCCGGCACCACCGGCTCGGGCACCCCCTACTTCCTCGACCGCAAAAACGCCGTCTGGGCGCGCTGCGCCGGCACGCTCACCGCCCGGTATTTCTACCCCCTCCAGCCGAGCTTCTGGTATGACCTCAACGGCGACGGCGTGCAGGACAGCGTGAGCACCGTGCCGTGGCTCGACCGCTACGCCGGCACCGTCGGCACGCCGCAGCCCGTGCTCTACAACATCTCCTGGCCGGCGAGCGTCCCCCAGCTTGCCCTGGGCGACACCGTGACCACCGCCCGCAACGGCTTGCCCGACATCGAAAGCATGGCCTCGGCCACGGTGATCTTCGAGCAGGGCCGGCCCCCTGCCACCAACTACCCCAGCCAGTTCATCGTCCGCGTCATCCCCTACCTTGAGGAGCGCGCGGTGGCGCTCGACGGCGTCCGGTGGCCGCTACAAGTTTTCCTCCCTGCCCTTCCACCTCAAGGCGCGGCTCCTCTTTGATCCGGTCAACAAGAAGCTCATCTTCACCGGCTACAAGGATGCCCAGAACTACGCCGGCCGGCCGCTGCTGCTGCTCAACGCCCTCTCCGCCGCGGACAAGGCACGCCTGCTCGCGCTGGACTCCCCCGCTTCTGCCGCCTGGGACGCGGCCGTCAACAACCTTTACACCCTCACCCGC
>CALMOL010000300.1 GCA_937871685.1 uncultured Verrucomicrobiota bacterium | reverse complement strand
CGCCTCGTCTGGGGTTTTGGGCGACACCGTCACAGTGGGCTTGGGCGGCCGAGGGGGGGCAGGAAAAGGAGGCGGGGGTGGCGGCCGAGGTGGCGGTGGCGCGGAGGGTTCTTCAAATGCCCTCCGCCAGGCGGAAATGTTGGCAGGCCGGTCCTTTGGGTTCACGTGCAACGCCCAATCCACGGCGGAGAGGAAGCGGTCGGAATATTCTTGGCCACGGAGACGTTCCCGGAGGGGCACGAAGGTGTCCTGCTCATAACGTTGCCGTGATTCGGGGAACGCCTCGGCATAGAGGATCGCCCGGACCATGACTACGCCCAGCGCGTAGATGTCCGTGTAGGGCCCTTGCCGCGAGGCGCTGCCATACTGCTCGATAGGACAGAAGGGCGGCGTATAAATCTGGTCCGCCCGGCGGGAACGGCTGGTCACGATCTGGCGCGCGGCCCCGAAGTCGAGCAGCAGCGGCGCGTGCCGGCGAGTAAGGTAGATGTTGGACGGCTTGATGTCGCAGTGGAGGTAGTCGAGGTTGTGGACGGCCTCCAAGCCGTCGAGAATGGGCATCAGCAGGCGCGTAAGCTCGTTCTGGTTGGGTCGCTGGGGCTGCTGCTCGATTAAGTGGTGGGCGAGGTCGTAGCCGTCCTCGTAGGCCATCACCATATAGGCGGTGCCGTTGGCCTCCATGTAGTCGAGCACCCGCACCACGTTCTCGTGGCGAACCCTTGAAAGGATGTTCGCCTCCTTCCGGAACATCTTCATCGCCTGATCGAAGACGGTCTGGTCGCGGAGGGTTTGCAAGATCACCTGCCCCGAGCCGTCGCGCATCACGTAATCGGAGGGAAAAAGCTCCTTCATCGCCACGCGCTGCCGCGACGGCAGGTGAATCGCGGCGTAGGTGACGCCAAAGCCCCCGGGCTTCCCCAGCACGCACTCCACCCGATACACGTCGAGCACGTAGCCGGCTGGCAGCGGCCGGTGAGGACTGGACGGCGGCGGATGCATCAGCGATCCCTGACCGGACTGGGTTTCCGGAGCCCTCGGCTCAGGCCCGGGTGAAGTTGAGCTTGACCTCACCGAGCGTGAGCGTGTCACCTTCTTCGAAAGGCATTTCCTCGAAGGGATGCCGGTTGAATTGGCCGTTGACCGCCGTGCGGTTGGAAGAGTTGCGGTCCACCACGACGAACTTGTGTCCTTCGCGCCGAAGGTGCGCATGCTGCTTGGAAACGCTGGAATCCTCGACTACGACGTGGCTCACCTCGGCGCTGCGGCCGATGACCACCTTATTGTTACTACGGGAGAACAGCGTGTCGAGAAGCTCCAAGGAGATCGTGTGCCCGTTGGAGAGCCGGCCGGTAAGGCGCCACCTCTGGACCAAAGGTCCCGGGTTGCGATCTGATGACGGAGGAGGTGGTGGCCCACGGCCAAACGTTTCAGCACCTCCCTGCTGCCGGGCGAGGAAATCTTGCAGCCTTTCGTTGATCTTCATCGTCAGGCCAGCCGGCGCCAGAGTGGTCGTGGCCCTATTCTTCTTGAATAGGGCCACGAAAACGGCGACGGCGGCCAAGCAGAGAGCAATGGAGATGGCCAGGATAATCTTTTTCGCTTGGGCATCGACCGAGCCGGTGCCTTTCAGATAGATAACTCCGAATTGGTCCAAACTGCTCCTGGCTTCCTTAATTTGAGTGGCCAAGTTGGCGGATTCCGTCGGATCACCACTATTCACCTCTGCTCTTCCGACCACTCCAATAACTTCGTTTAGGACGTTTAGCAGCGGTCCGCCGCTATTGCCGGACATGATGTTACAGCTGTGCTGAATCACAGAAACGGGGGTTTTTTCATCCTCTGGATCGAAGCCGGCGTTGTCGCCCACCCTGCTAATAACTCCTTGGCTGACGGTTGGGTTGAAAAACTCCTTCCACAAAGGCTGTTTGCCTACGGTTGCGGAAATGTCGAATGACGTGAAACCGGCCGGCAGAACGGGATTTAGCGATCCTAAGAAAATGTTGAATTCTTTTGATGCAAAAACGGCGATCGAGATCAGTTCTTCTTGAACTTTCTTAGCTTGCGCGGGCGTCATTTTCGCGAGTTCATCTCCCTTATCAGCTTGATATCTGCGCCACAGGGAATCAAAGATCTTTTGAGCTCTCCGGGTGAGCCTTTCCCGGTCCAGTGTGGCAGTGTCAGAGATCCCTGGAAAACCAACGCTGTAAACGGTCGAAGACGTGGCCGGAGTGCCAAAAAATAGCGGCATGGGCATCGTCTTGAGGGTTGGGCAATGCAAAAGGGCAAGATCTCGGTGCGCATTCATCCATTTCACCTGAGCCCGATGAATAAGATATCGTTCCCCGACTTTTTGCACAACCAAGACCATCCCCGCAGGAATATCAGGAATTTTTTGATTCCTAACAACTACGTGCCAATTGGTCATTATATGACCCTCATTGCTAACAACGAATCCCGTGCCCGTTCTACGATCATATGTCTCAATGGCTTCGCCGTCGGCTCCCGCGTATCTCGTCGGCTCCATTCGCCAGTCTCCTGGCGTTACCTCCTTTGCCTGTGGACAAATGATTCGCACGGTGGCTTCCTGGGTCTGCTGACTAACTTGCGCGCCGGCCGTAGCAGCGAGAAGGAACAAGCAAGGAATGAGGACACGGAGCAGGAATTTCATGTTTTAAGATGCTAAATCTTGACGACGGCGACGGTGGCGTTGTCTTGTTTCTTGTTGCGGGCCTCGTTCACGGCGATGAGCAGCGCGGAGGCAATTTCCTGGGCGGACTTCTCGGAATTCACGTCCAGCTTGCCGGCGAGCACGTCGCCCTCGATGGAAGCAAGGCCGTCGGAGGCGGCAAAGAAGATGTCGCCAGCCTTCGCCTCGAAGGAATTTTCCGGCAGGTCGAGCAAGTCCACCGGCTGGTCGCCGAGGGCGGAGCGGAGCGCGTGGCGGTCCGGGTGCCGCGCCGCCTCCGCGGAGGTGAGGTCGCCGCGGGCCACCTGCGCCTCGATGAAGGGCACCATGGAGTGGTCGGCGTTAAGCCGCCGCACCTTGCCGCCGCGGTAGAGGAAAAGGCCCGAGTCCCCCACGCTGATCCAATGCAGCCGGCCCTTGGTCCAGACGGCCGCGATCAGGGTGGAACCCATCCGGGCCAGGCGCTCGTCTTGCCGGGCGATCTCCTCGTGCAGCCGGCGCTCGCTCGCGCGCAACGAGCTGAGCAGACGCTGGGGAAGCGGCCCGCGGGCGTAGCAAAACATCTCGATGAACTCCTGCACCACCAGCCGGCTAGCCAAGCCGCCGCCCGCGTAGGCGCCCATGCCATCGGCCAGCACGAGCAGCAGGCCATCCAACCCGTCCGTGCCCGCCGCAAGCGGGCAAAAGCCGTAGTCGTCCTGCTGCTCGTCGCGCGAGCCGGCGACCTGGCGGCCGGCGAAGTCGGTCTCAGGCTTCATTCGGCAGCGGAATCCTGCCAGTCGAAGCTTTCGCCGCACAGCGCGACGAGCATGAGTTCCGTGTCGCCCAACTGGACGCGGTCGCCATTGGCCAACTCGGTGGGACCCAGCACCACGCTCCCGCGCACGTAGATGGGATTCGTGCTTTCGCCCAGTCCGAGCGTGAACTTCCGTCCCCGCGGGTCGTAGAGAAGCTTGGCGTGGTTGAGGCGCGAGATCTGCGCGTCGCCGAAGTCGATGCGTGCGCGCTGGGAAGCGTCGCGCCCGATGGAGTTCCAGCCGTAGCCGAGGCGCACGGCGCTGCCGCGGCCGGGACCCTTGACCACGACCAGCCAGCCGACCACGGGGTCATCGCTGGCAGGCTCGGCGGAGCGGGCGGCGGCCAGCGGGTCGAAGGAGGGCGCGTCGGGCCGCGCCGCCGCGCCGGGGCGGAAAAGCCGTGTCTTGCGGTCGTCTGGCGCGGCGCCGGGACCGGCCGCGGGCCGATGAATTGGATCCGGGGCTTCTTCTCGGGCGGGGTTTTGGTAGAGCCGCGTGGCCTCGCGGTCCCTCGGGTCGGGAGCGGAGGGCCGCTGCAAGTGTTCGAGGGGGCGCACGATGCGGGTTTTGTCGTCGGGACTCATGGTCGATGGATGGGTGAGGGGTGGGAATGGAAGGGCTACACGCGGACCTTTTGAAGAAGCTCGCGGAGAGTCGTGATGCAGACGGCGCCGAAGCGGAGGCCATCATCCGGGAACACGAACTCTTGCTTCACGGGCTGCCAAGCACCCTGGCGCTTCACGAAAGTTCCGTTGCTGCTGCCGCAGTCCACGAGGAAGTATTCCTTGGCGGCGGTGACCGTGAGCTCGGCGTGCAGGCGGCTGACCCCCTGCTCATCGTCATCGAGCACGATGTCGGCGCCCTTGCGGCCAATGGTGAAGATTTTCATGCGGTCGGCTTCTCGGGGGCGGCGTCGTTGACCACGAAGCGGAGGCGCACCTCGCCCAGCTCGATCACGTCGTCGTTCTCCAGCGGCGTCTTCTCGATGCGCTTGGAGTTCACGAAGATCTTGTTGGAGCTGTCGAGATCCGCGATGACGAAGCGGTCGCCGCGGCGCAGGATTTCCGCGTGGTAGTTGGAAACGCTGTCGTTGCGCATCACGATGTCGTTGTCGGGCTTGCGTCCGATGCGAACGGCATTCTTGCGGATGGCGTGCCGGTTCTGGTCGCCATCGAGCATCACGAGCCAGGCGAGCACCGGGGCGGAATCCCGGGGAAAAGGATCCACGGGGGTAAAAAGCGGGGGCAAGCTCGGCGCGAGCGGCTCGGCCTTGTCCAGCCCGGGCAGTAGCGCCGGGGTGCTGCGGTGAGAGCGCAGCACGAAGACCAAGGCAAGCGCCAGCAAGGGAAGGCCAAGACTGAGCGCGGTGAGGAGCGGATACTCCCGCGCCCACTGGAGCGTCTTTTCCCACGCGGAAAGCTCCGGGGCCGGAGGCGGAGGCGGCGTGGGAGTGGGCGATGGCGACGGCGTGGGCGATGTC
>CALMOL010000299.1 GCA_937871685.1 uncultured Verrucomicrobiota bacterium | reverse complement strand
CCCCACGCCGCCGCCCGCGCCCACGCCCTCAAACTGAGGCGCCTTCTGCGGAGGCCGGTTCGCCGATTCGTGGCACGCTTGCGCCCGAGCGGGCAACTTCGTTTGATTGACCGCGGCAGCCGCCTTGCAGCGATAAGGCGGCGCGCGTAAGGCCCCGCGGTGTTTCGCCCATTCCTCCACGCGCTCGCTTGCCTCGTCGCGCTGGCCGCGCTTTCCGGTTGCGGGCGTTCACGGGCGGACCTCGTGATCCTCAACGGCGCGGAGCCGGAGACGCTCGACCCACACCTCATGACGGGCCAGCTCGAGCAGCGCATCGCCTACGCGCTCTACGAGGGCCTCACCGCCTACAACGCCAAGGCCGAGATCCAGCCCGGCGTGGCGGAGCGCTGGGAAATCTCGACCGATGGTCGGGCCTACACCTTCCACCTGCGGCGCGACGCCAAGTGGTCCGACGGCTCGCCCGTCACGGCGCGTGATTTCGTCGAGTCGTGGCGCCGCTGCCTGGAGCCTTCCACGGCGGCCGAGTTCGCCTACCAGCTCCATTACATCCGCGGCGCGGCAGCCTTCAACGAGGGCAGGACCAAAGACTTTGCCACGGTCAGCGTAGTCGCGGCTGACAAGTGGACCCTGCGCGTGGAATTGGAGAATCCCACGCCCTTCTTCCTCGGCCTGTGCGCCACCTCTCCAGCGCTGCCCGTGCACTCGTCCACCCGCGCCGCGAGCGATGGCACCTGGATGCGCCCGGGCCGGATGATCACCAACGGCGCGTTCATCCTCGATGCCTGGCGCTTGAACGACCGCATTCGCCTGCGTCGCTCTGACCAATACTGGAACCGCGCCAGCGTTCGCATGGCCACGATGGACCTGCTGCCGGTATCGCGGCCGAACACCGCGCTGAATCTCTACGCCGCTGGCCAGGCCGACGTGATGATGGATAAGTTCCTCACCCCCGCCTCGCTCATCGGCGACCTGCGGCGGCGGCCCGACTTCCATGCCGCGCCCTTCCTCGGCACGATGTTCATCCGTTTCAACACGACGCGGCGCCCCTTCGAGGACCCGCGCGTCCGGCTCGCCTTCTCGCACGCGATCGACCGCGCGGTGATTTGCGAGAAAATCACGCGCGCCGGCGAGGTGCCTGCCTTCTCGATGGTGCCGCCCGGCGCCGGCGGCTACCAGCCACCCCGGCCCGGCTCGGACTTCGATCCCGAGCAAGCGCGCCGCCTCCTCGCCGAGGCCGGCTTCCCCGGCGGGCGCGGCTTCCCGCCGGTGGACTACCTCTACAACGAGGGCGAGCTCTACTCGGCCGTGGCCGTGGAATTGCAGGCCATGTTCCAGCGCGTGCTCGGCGTGAACATCGGCCTGCGCCCGATGGAGAATAAAGTTTACCTCCGCACCATGTCGTCGCTGGACTACGACCTGTCGCGATCGAGCTGGATCGGCGACTACGACGATCCGAACACCTTCCTCGACGTCTTCACCGCCGCCTCCGGCAACAACCGCACCGGCTGGAAAGACCCGCGCTACGACGCGCTGATCGCCCGCGCCGCCGCGGAGGTCGATCCGGCCAAGCGCCGCGAGATCTTCACCGAGGCGGAGCGCCGGCTCGTGAGCGAAGCCGCGCCGGTGGCCCCGCTGCACTACTTTGTGGGCATCCAGATGTTCGACCCCGCAAAGATCGGCGGCCTGGAATCAAACCTCCTCGACGAGCACCCGCTGCGGGAAATTTATCGGAAGTGAGAACGGCGCACGTTTCGTTGCGGATCCGTCCGCTCCCAGTGGCCGAGCCTTCCTCGATGATGGGTTACCTGGTAACTTGTCGGTTCGATGTCCTCCCCGTGCGAGCCCGGTCCCGCCGAATGGCGCTCCCGTGGCTATCTGTCGCACTTCGACCGGCCCGGCCTGATCCAGGCCATCACTTTTCGCCTCTATGATTCGGTCCCGGCGCATGTGATCGCCCGTTGGAAGGCAGAGCTACAGAGCACCGCCGCCAAGTCCGCGAATGCCTCGGCGGTGGCTAGGGAGACTGAAGTGGAACTTCATCGGCAGATCGCGCGCTGTGAGGATGCGGGCTATGGCGCGTGTTGGCTGCGCGCGCATCACGTCGCGCGGATCATCGAGGATGCGTTGCTCTATTTCGACGGGGAGCGGTATCGCCTTCTGGCTTGGTGCATCATGCCCAACCATGTCCACGCGCTGGGCGAGACAATGGGAGGTTTTCCTCTGGGCAAAATTGCGCACTCCTGGAAGTCCTTCACGGCCACCCAGGCGGACGAGGCGCTTGGCCGCGCCGGGACGTTCTGGCTTCGCGAGTATCACGACCGCTACATCCGAGACGCCGATCATTTCGACGCAGCAGTGCATTACATCGAGCAGAATCCTGTGAAGGCGAGACTGGTCAGGGAGGCGAGGGACTGGAAGTTTTCCAGCGTGGCAAGAAGAAGCGCGGAGCCGTAAATGAAGAAGTGGTTAGTTGCCCTGGACGAGCCCGCCGGCAGGGATGCCGGCGCTCCCAGTGGCCGAGCCTCTCATCATACGCGTCCCCGGCTGGGATCGAACCAGCAACCTGCGGCTTAGAAGGCCGCTGCTCTATCCAGTTGAGCTACGAGGACCAAGGCCTTTACCATTCAACCTCCGAAGACACCCGACAAGCCGGAAGACTCAGCTCCGAAAATCCACGGGCTTCGACGGTTGGAAGACCTGGCTTCAACAAGCCGATGGGATTCGCGAAGCTGGGAAGCTCGGTCACTGGGAGCGCCGGCATCCTGCCGGCAGGGCCGTTCCGGGCATCTGGCTGTCAAGACCCCGCTTAATACACGTCCTTCCGATACCGCTTCGTGGTCTTCAAAGCCTGCACGTAGGCGGTAGCCTCCTCGTGGGACTTGCCGCCGACTTGTTCAACGACGTGCACCAGGGCTTCCTCCACGTCCTTGGCCATGTGCTTGGCGTCGCCGCAGACGTAGAAATACGCGCCTTCTTCCAGCCATTTCCACAGCTCGGCGGCTTCCTCGCGCATGCGGTGCTGCACGTAGATCTTGTGCGCTTGGTCGCGCGAGAACGCGAGGGTCAGGCGATGCAGCGCGCCGTCCCGGTGGAAGGCTTCCAGTTCCTCGCCGTAGAGGAAGTCCTCGGTCCGCTGGCGCGAGCCGAAGAAGAGCCAATTCTTCCCTTTCGCCCCGGTAGCACGGCGTTCCTCCAGATACGCGCGGAAGGGCGCGATCCCCGTGCCGGGACCAACCATGATGATTGGCGCGTCGCCGTTCTCCGGCAGTCGGAAGTGCTTCGCGGTGTGGAAGAACACCGGCACCGGCTCGCCCGTCGGCACGCGCTCGGCGAGATAAGTGGAGCACACGCCCTTGCGCGGCCGGCCGAGGCTATCGTAGGCGATCGTCGCCACGCAGAGATGCACCTCGTCGGGGTGCGCCTTGGGCGAGGAGGCGATGGAATACAGGCGCGGCTGGAGCTTGCGCAGCAGCGCCGCGAACTCCGGCGGGGTGAAACGCGCGGTCGGATACTCGATCAGCAGGTCGATGATCTCGCGGCCCCACAGATAATCGGCCAGCGCGTCCTTGCGCGCGGGGTCGGTGGCCATCGAGTGAAGGTCCGTGTCGCCGGCCTTCAACGCCACGGCGGCGACGAGCTTCTTGTCCGGCTCGGTGATCACGCAGTTGCGCCCGAGCAAGCGGCGCACGGGCACCTCGTGGCCGTCGGGCGTGGTGACGGCCTCCTCGCCCGAGAAACCGAGCGTGGAAAGCATCTCCTCGACGAGCGCGGGCTCGTTCTGCGGGAAGATGCCGAGCGAATCGCCCACCTCGTAGGCCAATCCCGAGCCGGCGATGGACACCTCGTAGTGCCGCGTGTCCTTGCCCAGCCCCGGCGCGCAAAGGGAGCGGTTCACGCGAAGCGGCGCGGGGAACGGGTTCTTGCGGGACCAAGGGGACGACGCGGCGGGAATGGACATCGGGGCGGACGGAGCAGGATGATTTCGGGCGTGGACTTTACACCGCCATGGTCAATGCGAAACGCGCCGGTGGTCGGAGGAGACATCCATCGCCGTCATCAGGCGCTGCCGCGGCCATTGGACGACGCGGCGGGTTTCCCCAGCCTTCTCAACGAGAATGGCCACCTGCTCGCCGGCCTCCACGACCATGACCTCATCTCCGCCTAGCCATCCCTTTGCCAGAGGTCCGTCGATGCGAAATGAACGCCTCGGCGAAATGCTGCCAAGACGGTTGGGCCACGCACCGCCGCGCCAACGGCGCCATCCACCTCAAGCCTCAGCGCCGCAACTGCAGCGGGCGATAGAGCATTGGCTCGTCGGACGAGGAGAATGCCTCGTCGTCCGTCAGCACGCTTGGGTGCATCACCGGCACCACCTCAAGGGTGCGGACCAGCCCTTCGCGGCGCACCTTCACAAAGGTAGGATCACCACCCGTGAGGAAGAACGACGCCGAGAAAACGTCGGCCGGCCGCCGGATCTCCAGGCCATCGATCTCCAGCAGCACGTCACCCTTCTCCAGCCCCGCCTTCTCGGCGGGCGACCCGGGCGAGATGCCAGTCACCGCCGCCTCGGCACCGACGTCGTCGTGGGTGCCGCCGCGCGGGGAAAACTCAGCGCCGATGAAGCCGGGCTGCGGGCGGCCGAAGCGGAGATATTCGATATACACCTTGCGCGCCGCCGTGATCGGCAAGCCAAAGCAGGCGCTGCCCTTTTCCGGCCCGGCCACGAGGATGGCCACCACTTCGCCCATGGCGTTGAGCATCGGCGCGCCCTGCTCGCCGGGCTGGACCATCACGTTGGCTCGCAGGTGCGGGGTGGGAAAGGGCACCTCCTCGAACTTCCAGTCCATCCCAGCCAGAAATCCCACGCTGGGCGAGACCGGCAAGTCCCGCGGATAGCCCACCACGATGATCGGCGCGGCGAGAAGCAACTCCGAGGGACGGCCCGCCGGCAGGGAGGGCATGTCGGCGGCATTGATTTTGATCGCCGCGAGGCCCGACTTTCGGTCCGTGAAGAGGCGACGCGCGGGATATTTCTTCCCGTCGAATTGCACCTCGATATCCTTGTTTTTCGCCACCACCGAGTAGGCCGTGAAGATGGTGCCGTTCGAGTCAATCAGGAAACCCGTGCCGGCGAGCCGGCCGTAGTCGTCCGACGCCGTGATGCGAACCACGGCCCGGCGGCTCTTCTCAAAGGCTTCGCGCGCCTGCTGAGTGAGCGCGTCCAGCGAGGCGGCCGTGGCCGGGCCCGTGACGGCTGCCGCGGCCGGCTCGGAAGCAGGCGCCGGGGGCGGGGCTTCGGCCGTCCCGGCGGGCTTCTCTTGGCCGCACGCGATCAGCGCTAGGCACGCCGACAAGCCGGCGGCGACGGCGCGGCTCACGGGACCGAGGACGCGTAAAGGCATCAGCGCGTGAAGTTTCAGAACGAGGCCGACACGCGCTCCACGCGCGCCGGGCGGGGGTCCAGGAGGTAGCGGGGCTTGGACTCATCGCGGCGCAGCGTGTCCTGCTGCTGCTGGAGGCGGCGGAAGTCCGGCTCGGAAAGAAACACCACCTGCGTGCCTGGGGCGGCGAACGCCACGCCCTGGTTTTGCCCCATCGCCAGCGTCACCGGCGTCATGCCGCCCGGCGAGGTGGCAGCCACGGGCACCACGAGCGTGGGCGCGGCGGCCACCGACGCCGAGGCGACGAGCGGGGCGTCCGCCGGAGAGGTGGAAAGGATGCCACGCGAGGCGAAGCCCGCCGCGAAGAGCACCACGGCGGCGGCCGCGGCGTAGGCAAAGCGCGGCACGTCGGCCGGCGCGAAGGCGGCCGTGAGGCGATCCCACGCGATGCGCCACACCGGCACCTGCACCACGGCTTGGCGCTGGCGGCGCTGGAACTCGCGCAGGAAATTCTCGTGGTAGCCCGGCGGCGGCTGCTCGTGGCGCTTGAGGCGGAGCAGCTTTTGCAGGTCGGTGAAGTCTTGGTTTTCCATGCGGGCAGCGGGCGGGGGGAGGTTGGATTAAAGGCTAGCGGCGAAATTCTTCGAGATAATTCTGCAACTGGCGGTGGGCGTAGAACAGGCGCGAGCGCACGGTGCCCTCGGACACGCCGAGGATGCGCGAGATCTCCGCGTGGGGCATTCCCTGCACGTCGAACATCGTCACCACCGCGCGATGGTCAGGCGAAAGCTTCTGCATGGCCTCGTTCAGGCGGCGCTGGAGTTCCACGAGGTTGGTCTCGCGCACCGGGTCGCTCGATGCGGTGAGTTCCAGGAACTCCTTGTCGTTTTGCACGCCGGAGTCGATGTCGTCCAGCGAGAGGTGGTGGCGGCGAGCACGCTTCTTGACGAAGTTGATCGTCATGTTCAGCCCGATCTGGTGCAGCCAAGTGTAGAACGAGGAGCGCCCGCGGAAGCCGCGGATGGAGCGGTAGGCCTTGGCGAAGACGTCCTGCATGAGGTCATTGGTGTCCTCATGGTTGGAAGTCATGTTGTAGATCAAGCCGTAGAGGCGCGGCGTGTAGCGCACCACCAGCTCGTCGAAGGCTGACGGGTCGCCCTCCTGCGCGCGCGCCACGAGCACCTCGTCGGACGTTTCCGGCACCGCGGGGGCGGCAGCCGGTGCGGCGGGGGCTTCGGTCTCGGTGACTTTCTCCATCGGCGGGGCGTCTCCCACCTTAAGCGCGGCGCGCCCGGCGTCGGCACGATTTTTCGCGCTGCCACGGCCGCGCCAGGGCGCGCGCAGCGGCCAGGGCAAGGAAAGGGCGGCGGAGAGGGAGGGCATCAGGGACGGAGCATCCGTCAGACACGCGGGATGCGAAGGTGTTCAATTCCGGGAGCTGAAAGAGGCTTGCGCCTCCAAATTCCAGAGAAGGGGGAGCGATAAAAAAGAGAGGTCTCGGCGTGGATTTGAGCGGGCCTTCCACCTTTTCGCCCGACCATCCTTTCCGGGGCTTTGCAGGCCGTCGCTTGGAACGGTTTTGTCTTGAGCGACTGCCTCGCTGTGCTCGGCTGAAGCTCAGCCCTTTCTTCACCCGTGCGTCTCGGCCTCTTCGGCGGAACCTTCGACCCTGTTCACCACGGGCACCTCGTGCTGGCGCGCGACGCCCTGGAGCAACTCGCGCTGGATCGGCTGCTCTTCATTCCCGCGGCCGTCTCCCCGCACCGCGTGGACGAGCCGCCGCGCGCCACGTCGGCCCAGCGCGTGGCGATGCTCCGCTGCGCGCTGGAAGGGGAGCCGGGCTTTGAGGTGGACGAGTGCGAGCTGCGTCGGCCGTCGCCCTCCTACACCTTCGACACCGTGCAGGAGATGCTCGCGCGGCATCCCGGCGCGCGCCTCTACTTGCTGCTGGGCGCGGACCAGTTGCCCAAGTTCGGCGCGTGGCACCGCTTCGAGGAGCTGCGCTCGCTGGTCACCTTCGTGGTGTTCCACCGCGCGGCGGGCGTGGAGGAGCACCTGTCGGCGGCCTACCCCACGCTGCGGCGGCGGCTGGACCTCTCGGCCACCGAGGTGCGGCAAAGGGTTGCGAGCAAGCGTGCCGTCCGGTATCTGGTGCCGGAGGCCGTCGCGGCCTACATCCATTCCCAACACCTTTATCTCCCGGAGGCCCCAACGTCCTGAACTCGGAACAACTCGCCCGCCAATGCGCGGAATCTGCCGCGGAAAAGAAGGCGGAGGACATCGTGCTCCTCGATCTGCGCGGCATCTCGTCGTTCACCGACTGGTTCGTGCTGTGCAACGGCACCTCCGAGCCGCACCTCAAGGCCATCGTCTCGGAAATCCGCGCGCACATGCGCGAGCACCACGACCTGCGCCCCTCCTTCGCCGACGGCGCGCCCGCCTCGCACTGGGTGGTGCTCGACTACGGCGAGGTGCTCGTCCACGCCTTCACGCCCGACCGCCGCGCGCACTACGCGCTGGAAAGCCTGTGGGGCGACGCGAGGCGGATTCGGCTGGGCGAAGAAGCGGCGGAGAAGATTTAAGCTCCAAGCCTCAAGGAAGGACCGAAAGCGAAAAGACGGGAAAGGAAAATGCCTGGACTCCAGTCTTTCTTTCCGCGCCTGCTTCCCTCCGTCCTTCCTTGGAGCTTGAGTCTTGAAGCTTTGACCTTTTCTACCCATGCCCTTTTCCCCCGACGCCATCGCCCGCCTGCTGCGCGACGATGACCCGTCCACCGTGGCGTTGGTGAAGGCGCAGCTCGTCGCCGGTGCGGGCGAGCACGCGGAGGACCTGCGGGCCCTTCTCGCGCGCACCGACGATGCCACCGTGGCCCGGCACGTGCGCGAGGTGCTCGGCGAGCTCGACGCGCGCGGGGCGGCCGAGGAATTCACGCTGCTGTGCCATTTCTTCGGGTCTTCGTCCGAGCTGGAGCCAGCCTGCTGGCTGCTTGGCCGCGCGCTGTGGCCCGTCGCGCCGGCCGAGCCCGCGCGCGCGCGGCTCGCCCAGTGGGGCGCGGAGCTGGCCCGCCGCCTGCGGGGCGTCGAGGAGGACGCCGC
>CALMOL010000298.1 GCA_937871685.1 uncultured Verrucomicrobiota bacterium | reverse complement strand
GGGGAAGGGCGCGCGGGGGTGCTCCCGCGAAATTGTCAAAGGCGCTCGAGCAGCCGCAGCAGAAAGCGAAGGCCAGGCTCGCGCTGCCGCGGGTCCACCGCGCAAACTTGGTGGTCGTCGAGGTCGAAATACGCGGCCACCTCGCTTGGAGTCCACACGCGCCGGGCGTCCAGGTGGGTGACGCCCACCACGTAGGGAAGCGGGACCTGCGAGACGATGAACTCCAGGATGCGTCGGGCCTTGGGGAAGTCCCGCGGCTGGTCTGCCGCCACGAGCAGGAGGAGCCCCGCCGCGCCTTCGCAAAGGACTTCCCACATGAAATCGAAGCGCTCCTGGCCGGGCGTGCCGAAAAGCAACACGGGCTGGCCGTCCACGCGCAGCGCCCCGAAATCAAGCGCGACGGTGGTGGTCGCCTTGCCGATGTGCTCCGAGGCGAGTTCATCCGTGTTCAGCGTGCGCGACTCCGAGAGGGTTTCCGTGAGGGTGGTCTTGCCTGCGCCGACCGGCCCGGAGACGACGATCTTCAGCGGCTCGCTCATCAAAACGTGGGCGAGGGGCGCAGCAGGCTGGTGAGGCCGCCCAGCAAGCGCGCAAGAAAGGCGCGCGCCGGCCGGGCCACGCGGACGTGGCGCAAGTCGGCGTCGCCTTGAGCGGGGGACGCCGCGGCTGGCAGCGCCGTCGAAGCGGAGGGCCGGAGCCGGGAGGCGGAGAGCCCGGTGCAGCGGCGGGCCTGGACCACGCCGGCCAGGCGCAGCTTGTAGAGGAACCAGCACGCCTGCTCCGCGGACACGCGCGTGATCAGGGCGAGCTCCTCGGCGCTGGCGCCGTCTCGCAGCGCCGCCTCGACGCGCTCGAAGAAGGGCTGCAGTCGGTCCCCCAGCCAAATGGTGGGCATTCGCTGAAGCTCGAACACCGTCTTGGGGCTCGGCATCGTGTCGTGGAAGGCGCGAATTTCTTCCATGAAGCTCAGCCCGTTCATGACGAGCTGGGCGAGCGGCACGTCGAATGGCGCGGCCGTTCCAAGCTGGCCCTCCAGCGAGCGGCGGCGAAATTCGAAGGTGCCCTCACGCCGGCGCACCAAGTCCGTCATCACGCCCTGGAGCTCAAGGGCATCCGTCACCGCACGGCCCCCCAGGGTGAGACCGACGATGCGGCCGCCACGAACGTGGATCTCCACCATCCCGAGACCGCTCGTGCGGACGAAAAGCGTCCCCGTGGCCTTGCCGACGACCGTGAAGGCCTCGGCGGGCGTGAGTTCGTCGAAGTTTCCAAAGATCGCCATGGGAGGGAGGAATCAGGGGCTTGGATGGATCGCGGAGGCGTGCGCGGGTGGTGCGGCTTACCAGACTCAGTCTAGCGCACTATCATCTAAAATTTCCATAGTAAATCTACTTAAAAGATTGCGTCTTTGCCGATTCGACGAGCGAAAAGGCTTCCATTTTGCCGTCCGGGACAACGCCTTGGACGCGCTCGCCAGGGCGGCGGAAGCTGGGCGATGTTTGACTGCTTCATCCTCGGTGCCGGTCTCGGCACGCGGCTGCGCCCGCTCACCGATGTGCTCCCCAAGCCGCTTGTGCCGGTCGGGTTGAAGCCGCTCGTGACCTTCGCCTTCGACCACCTGATCGCGGAAGCCGGGGCCGACGGGTTCCTGGTCAACACGCACCACCTTCCCGCCGCGTGGCCGGTGGCGTTTCCCACCGGGGAATACCGTGGACGACCGGTGCGGCTCGTCCACGAGCCGGAGATCCTGGAAACGGGCGGCGGCATCCGTAACCTGCGCGACCTCGGGCTCCTGCGCGAGGATCGCACCTTGCTCGTCTATAACGGCGACATCTTCACCGACCTGCCGCTCGCCCCGGCGCTTTCCGCGCACCGGGCCTCGGGCCGCGCGGTGACGATGATCCTGCGCTCGCACGAGGGGCCGCGGCACATTGCCTTTGACGCGCCGACCGGCCGCGTGCGCGACATCCGCAGTCGCTTCGGTGAAGCCTTTCCCCACGAGCACGCTTTCACTGGAATCTATCTCGTCGAGCCCAGCTTCGTCGCGCGCATCCCGGCCTCGACCAAGCTCTCGGTCATTCCGGTGATCGTGGAAATCCTGCGTGAGGGAGGCGAGGTGGGCGGCGTCGTGGCCGACGAGGGGATGTGGCGTGACCTCGGCAGTCGGAAGGAATACCTCGCGGTTCACCGAGAGCTGGCCGACGACCCGAGCCGGGCGTTTCCGCGTTACGGCGCGCCTGACCCGGGCTGGCGCGATTGGATTCATCCCGCCGCAGAGATCGCGCCGGACGCCGCGTTGCGGGGCAGCTGCGCGGTGGGGGCGGGCGCGCGGGTCGGCGCGGGCGCGGTAGTCGAAAGCTCGCTCGTCTGGACCGACGGCGAGGTGGCCGCGGGAGCTCGCCTTGCGCAGTGCGTGGTCCGCACCGGATCCGTCGCGGAAGGCGACCTACGGGGAAAGGACGTGTGAGCGGCCACGCGCTATCGCACCGCGGCCGGCAGGGGCGCGTCGGACTTGAGTGCACGGCGTGCTTCCGACACGAGGTCGGTGCGCACCCAACCCGCGGCGGGGGGTGGGCGGGTGTAGTAGCCGATGATGGTTCCGAGGTTGTTCTGTAGCATGGCGTTGATCACGCCCTGGATCTCATCGGGCGAGACCTCGTAGGTGAAGCGTGCATTGGTGAATGCGAGGCGGTAGTCGGCGCGAGAGAGCTTCCCATCGAAGAGTCGGTCGCAGATGTATTCCTCGGCCAGCGCCGGCTGCTCGACGAAAGTGCGCGTGGCGTCCACGAAGCAGCGCATCACCTTCGCGGCAAGTCCAGGGTCCGCGAGCACCCTCTCGTGCATGAGGAGCACGCGGGTGGGCTCGCCGGCCTCGGTGCCGTAGGGCTTGATGATCTCGCGCGCCACGCCCTTCGAGATCGCCTGGGAGGCCTGCGGCTCGCTCTGGCAGGTGGCGTCGATCTCGCGGCGCTCGAGGGCCGCGTTCATGGTGCTGTATTGCATATAGACGAGCAGCACGTCTTGGCCGGGTGCGGTGGACCAGCGGAGCTTGTGGCGGGACAACTCCGCGAGAAGGAGCACTTCGTGCGTGCCGCCGCGCGGGACGGCTACCCGGCGTCCCCGGAGGTCCGGCACGCCCTTCCATTCGATGTCCGAACGCCCGATGATCCGCGCCCCGCCGCGGGCGAAGCCGGCGACCACTTGCACCGGCGCGCCGGCCGCGCGCGCCTCGATGGCTCCCTCCGCCGACGATGCCACCAAATCGAACTCGCCCTTGAGCAGGGCGGGGATGAGATCGCCGCTCTTGGCGAAGATGGTCTCGGAGATTTTGAGGCCGTGCCGCGGCGCGATCTCCTTCATGTAAAAGATCGTGCCGTAGTGCACGAACTTCAGGTTTCCCAGCCGCACCACGCCTGGCTCGGCCGGCGGCGGTTCCGGCGACTGCGCGCGGAGGTGGACGGGGAGGAGCCAGGCGGCCAGCGCGAGGGCAGGGCGCACGAGGCGCAAGTGAAACGGCGCGGACATGGCGGGAGAAACCCAGTCTCTCCCAAAGCCAGCGCATTCGCGCCGGAAAGCAAATGCTTAAAGCCGGTTCGACGCGCCGCTCGGGGCGAGCTTCCGAAGCACGAGATGCGTCGGCAGGAAGATGAGGAGAGGCAATCCCACGAGCACCACGCCGAGCCACGCAAGCGGTGGCACCCAAGCCTGCGGGCGCTCATCGCTCAGGCCATAGACGTAGTTGATGTTCACCGGAAGGTTTGGGTTGTCGGCTGGCGCGGGCGGCCCGGGGCCGAAGGCGTAGGAAATGAGCACGAGCACCCACGCGAGAAGGGTCCACGCCCAGAACGCCCGGCGGTCATACCCCAGCCGCCAGACCAACCAGGCGAGCAACAACGGCAGCCAGAAATGGAAGAATGAGAGCGAACGGACGAAGAGGGGAATCGTGGGCGAGAACATGTATGCCGTCATCCCCGTGATGCGACCGCCCACCGCCGTCGCGAGGAAGTCCAGCATCCAGAGCAGTTGCGGGAGCAAGATCCCGACCGCCGGCGCCGAGGCGAGCAGCGGCCGCTCGGTCCACGCCGCGGCCAGGGCGAGAAGCAGCGCGACGTCGCAGAAGTAGAGGAAGTTCGTCGGGCCGTAAGCCTGGAGATACACCGGCACGAGCACGGCGACGAAGGCCGTGACAAACCACTTCACCACCAGCGGGATGCGACGGGGGGAAGGCATGGCAGAAGACTCGATGGAAAACCGAAGCTCGGCGAACGCGCCGGAAAAGTTGGAAGGCGGAAGGCAAGGAGTGTGCGTGACCGGGGCCGCGTCTGGAAATGGTTTCGAGTTTACCGCTGGCGGCCTCGGCGGCTGTCTGCATGCACCCAGCGCCACCGGGAACATCGTCACCGATGCTGGCGCCGCGACACGGGAAGAGATGGGGTGGGACGCCAGCACAGACGTGCGCGCCAAAGCGATCGCGCACGGCGACGCGAGAGAATTATGGGTCGATGAAACAAGGCGGCTTTCGGAGAAGCAGGGCCGCGCGGGCGGCGTTGTCGGGAAAGATCCCACGGTATTCCGGGCGACTCAGGTGCTGGCGGAAGAAATAGTCGTCCGTCCACGCGAAGAAGCGCGCCGGGTCGAGCGATCCCTGCGCCGCGCGCATCCAGCGCGCCGCGCCGGCATGGTCAGAGCGCTGGATGAGCACCGCGGCCGCGGTGAGGCTCCATTCGGGCGTGGGTCGCGCGCGGCTTGTTTCCTCCGCCAGCGCCAAGCTGATCTCGGCCTCACGTCCTGCTTCCACGAGGGCGAGGTGGCGCCGAAGCGCGGCTAGAGAGGCTTCCGGCTCACGGCCGGGTGCGATGCCGGCCTCCGCGCGGGCAAAGGCACCCACTGCGGCCGGGAGCGCGCCGAGGCGGCGCAGCGCCTCTCCGAGAGTAAAGTGGTCCATGGCCGTCGCACCGCCCGCGGCGACCAAGGCCTCGAGCGTGGTGCGGGCGTCCTGGAGCCGGCGCTGGAGGGCGAAGTTCCTCGCACGTAGTCGCAGCGCCTCGGTTCGCTCGGCCGACGGTCCCGTCGCGTTCGCCCTTCTCGAGAGAATCACGTCGGCCTCGGCATAGCGACGCCCGGTCATCGCCGCCTGCGCCTGCACTTGCCACAAGTTGGGCAAGCTCGCGCGTTGCGACGCGAGTTCCATCGCAACCTGCCGGGATTCCGCATGCTTCCCGTCTCGCTCGAACTCCAGCAACTGGTCGAGTCGCCGCGTGTCGCTCTCGGTCCACCCCTCCGGCGGGAGGAGCGGCGACTCCACGGGTGAGGAAGCCGGCGGCGGCAGGCTCGGCTGAATGGGAGGGCTGACACCCAGTCGCCCGCCAAGCCACCAGCCGATCGCCGGTGCGGCGCACAGCAAAGCCGCTGCGGCGAGCGCCCGGCCCCGGCGGGCGCGGCGCGGCGCGGCGACCGACCTGACGATCGGAGGCAGCGGCGCGTGAGTGCGGGACTCGCGCGGACGACGGCCATCTCGCACAAGGGCGATGCGATGACGGTTGGCGGTGGCCTCGTCCGGTGCTTCCCCCAACGCCAGCGGGGCAGCCATCGCATCGCCCGCGCGGAGAAACTCCGCGATTCCCGCCGGCGGGGCGGGCAAGCCGTATGGAACCAGTCCCGGCGGCACGCCCAGCACGCGTGTCTCTGCCGCTGACCAAGCCGCGGCGGGCCAAACCCGTGGCAGCGCTCCGTCCATGGCTCGCGCGGGAGTCGGCGCGGCGGCGAATGGAAGCGCGTCCGGCGGCATGAGGAGACGCAGCCTCAGCGCGGGGCGGGACTGGGCGTGTAAAATTCGCGCAGCTCCGGCCGGGTTGAGTGCGGCTCGAACATGAGGTCCAGCAGCGCCGCGCGCATCTCGGGCGGGGGGAGTTGCGCCGCGGCTTCGCGCAGGGCGTCCCTCGCGGCGGGAAAATCGCGGCGCTCCGCCGCGCCGGCGGCCACGACCACTGCCCGCCAGCCGGCGGGAAGCTCCGCGAGGTCGGCCGAAGCCACGGCGTCACCGGACTCCGTGCGCGCGAGAAGCGACTGGACCCGAAGCCACGATTCCGAGGGACGTCGCCCAGGCCGTGCGCGCACGATGGCCTTGTTGAGGAGTTCGCGCGCTTCGCCCAGGCGGCCAGCCCGGCGTTGCACCATGGCCTCGGCCGCCTTCACCGCGGACGAAAACGGGTCATCCAAGGCCGCCGCGGCGACGGCCATCTCGATCTCGCGCGGCCGGCCGAGCGCGGCGAAGACGTCGGCGCGGTCGAGTGCCCGGCGCAGCGAGGTGTGGATCGGGTCGGGCGCGTTGATGCGGACGAGCGCCGCGGCAAATTTCCCCCGCTGCATCTCCACCTCCGCAGCCAGGCGTGACAGGCCAGGAAGTTCCGGCCGGACAGCCAGCAACTCGTCAATGCGGCGCGCAGCGTCGTCCAGTCGCTGGTCGCGGAGGTCAGCCATCACCGCGTCGAGGACTTGGGAATCGGCCGCCGTCCAGCCGGCGGCGGCAACGGACCGGACTTGCTCGGCCTCTCGCGCCGCCCGGAGGGCACGCGCCGTTCGCCCGCCCAACACGCGCCCGACGATCCACCCGAAGGCCAGGACCTGCGCGCCAAAATACATCCCGATCACTAGGCGCATCGCCAGCGGCATCGGCCGCCGGCGAGGGCGTCGCTTGCGCCCGGGGGAGGGCGGCGGTGCCTCAACCGGGGCCAGATCGGCTTCCTCGGAGTCGTCTTCAGTCACCGGATGGCCGGCGATTGGCTCCGGCCGGTCGGCCTTCGCCACAAAGCGACGCCTGGAGCGGCTGGCGGCGGGTGGCGGCGCCTCGTCTTCCGCCCGCAAGGCCGCGATCTGCGCGGCGATCTCGTCCAAGCGCGCCTTGCGGGTCTGATCGCGCGATGGCTCGGTCTCGCGCGCCGGCGGCACCGTCCGCCGGGGCTGCACAGGCGGCGTAGTGAGCCGGGGCGGGGCGTTGGGTGGCTCCTCCATGATCGGTGGCGCTCGTTCTTTAGCGGCCCCTTCGACGCGGGGCAATGCGGAATGAGCGCGGCGCGGTGGCGCGAATGCGCCTTTCCCTATCGAAGCATCGCGTCGAAGGTCAGCGCATGGAGAGTTCCCCGGGTCGCGCGCCGCGGCTAGATCGGACGCCCGCGGCCACCGAGCCAGGGGCGGCGTTTCCCTCCGCCCCGCTGCCGCCGTCAGCGGCCGCCGCGCCGGGCTTGCCGCTGCGGGTCTGGGTGTTGCTCGGCGTGCTCGCCACCATGCAGTTCCTCAACACCGTGGACTTCATGATCATGATGCCGTTGTCGCCGCAGTTCATGCGACTCTTCGGCATCACGATCTCGCAATTCTCCGCCGCGGTGTCGGCCTATGCGGTGGCGGCCGGGGTGGCCGGGGTGGGCGCCGCGCTCGTCCTGGATCGTTATGGACGCCGCGCCTCGCTCCTCGTCATCTTTGGCGGTTTGCTTGTGGGAACGTTCTTCTGTGCGCTGGCCCCGAGCTACGGGGCGCTGCTCGCCGCGCGGATTTTCTGCGGTCTCTTTGGCGGCATCCTCGGCGCGAGCGTCCTCGCCGCGGTGGGGGATCTCGTGCCCGACTCGCACCGCGGACGCGCGGTGGGCCTGGTGATGTCGTCCTTCTCGCTGGCCACGGTTCTCGGCCTGCCGCTCGGCCTTTGGCTGGCGGGTCGCTGGGGTTGGCATGCTCCCTTTCTGACCCTGGCCGGAGCCGGCGCGGTGCTTTGGGTGCTCGCCGCGCGGCTGCTGCCACCCATGCGCGCCCACCTCACCGCGGGCAACGCCCGGATTCGGCCGCTCGAGCGCCTGCGCGGCGCGCTGCGCCCGGCCGCGCACCGCCAAGCCTATGCGCTGATGGGCACGCTGACGCTGGCCGGAATGTGCGTGGTGCCCTACATCGCGGCCTATCTCGTCGGAAACGTAGGCTTGGAGGAGCGTCGGCTCACGCTTGTCTATGCCGTCGGGGGTGCCGGCACGCTCGTGAGCATGAACGTGGTGGGACGACTGGCGGACACCTTTGATCGCTTTCGCGTCTTCGCTGGCGTGTCCTTGGTTTCCATGCTCGTCACGCTCGCGCTCACGCACGCGCCGTCGCTCGGGCTGGGCGCGACCCTGGGGCTGTCGGCGGCCATGATGGTCTTCATGTCCGGCCGCTTCATTCCCGCGATGGCCATGGCCACTACGGCGGGCGATCCCGCGCAACGCGGCGCCTACATGGGCGTGATGGCGTCGGTCCAGCAGTTTGCCTCGGGCTTGGCCGCCCTTGCCTCCGGCTGGGTGGTGACGAGCAATGCCACCGGCTGCCTGGAGGGATACGGAACGGTCGGCTGGATCTCGGCTGCCCTCGCCGCCGCGAGCATCCCGCTGGCGTGGCGCCTGCGGGGAAGGTGAACGCTTCGGCTTAGAAAAGAACGCCCGCAAGAAAGTCCGCGAGCGGCGGTGGCTGCACCCGGTTGCGGCGCACCACCACGGCCAATTCGCGCGAGAAGCGCGGCGAGTTATGATGCGACGAACCTTTCGCCGCGCGCCGTAGAGCGCCAGCACGCGATGGGGCACAAAGCTGACGCCCAGCCCAAGCGCGACCAAACTCACGATCGGATCAAAGCCATCGAGCTCCATCGTCGGCTCGCCGATCCAGCCGTGGAGCTTCATCCAGCGCCGAAGGCCGCGCCCCGTTTGTCCAATCGCCTCGAGGAGTAGCCACGGGAGCGCGCCAGCAAGCCCGCGCAGCCGGCGCGGGGAAACAGCTTTTCCGGTCGGCGGGGCGGGCATGTCAGGCGGCGCGATGAAGACAAACTCGTCCGCGAAGCGATGCGTAGCCTCCAATCCCCTGGGAAGGCGAGCCGGGGGCGAGAGCAGGGCGGCGTCGAGCCCGCCGCTCTCCACCGCGTCCAGCATCGCCGGGCTGGACATCTGCGTGACTTGCAACGGCACCTGCGGGCACCGGCGGCGAAAGGCGAAGAAGTAGCCGGGGAAATACGCGTGGCCGATGGAGCGAGAGACGCCGACCCGCAGCGTGGGCGGCTCCAGCTCGAGAGCGAGTCGGAAATGGCGCAACGTATCCTCGGCTGCCATCAAAAGACCGCAGGCGCGGCCGAGCAGCAGCCTCCCGGCTGGGGTCAGCCTGACCCGGCGCGTGGATCGCTCGAAAAGCACGGCGCCGACGCGTGACTCCAGGCTCGCGATCTGCCGCGTCACGGCGCTCTGAGTCAGACCGGCCATCGCCGCTGCGCGGGTGAAAGAGCTTTCCGCTGCCACGCGCCGGAATAAGTCGAGCGCGTAGAGATCCAGGGCGGGAGCACCCCCAAGAGAGGTGGCTGATTTCATGCAAAAATCTCAGCACTTCGATGCGAAAGATGAGTTTCTCACATTTTTGCGTTTCGCTCAACTGCCCCTCCTAACCATGAGCACACAATCCACATTCGCCTGGCCCTTTCTACATCACCGAGGATTGCATCGACTGCGACCAATGTCGGTGCGACGCGCCGTCCGTCTTCCGGCGTGATGACGAGGCCGGCTACTCCTACGTCTTTCACCAGCCCCAGGGCGCGGAGGAGATAGATCTTGTGCGCAAGGCTGCCGCGGGTTGCCCCGTCGAGGCTATCCAGGAGGGGCGCTGAATCCCTCGCCCGCTCGCGGCAACTCAACGAAGAAGGTGGCGCCGCGGCCCTCGCCACCATCGCACCAGATGCGGCCTTGCATGGCCTCGACGAGGCGGCGCGCGAGCGAAAGGCCCAGCCCATTGGATTCCTCGCCGCCGGTGGGCCGCGCGGTGAGGCGGGCGTAGCGACGGAAAAGCTTGTCGCAGTCGGCCGGCGAGATGCCTGGACCCTCGTCGCGAACCTCAAGGCGCACGGCGCCGAGGGCGGTCTCGGCGACTCGCAGGGCGATCGCGCCACCGGTCGGCGAGAACTTCACGGCATTGGAGATAAGATTATCCACCACCTGCGTGGCGAGCGCGCGGTCCGCGAGGACGTGGCATCCGGCCTCGGCCAAGACCTCTAGGCGCTGACGCTTGCGGCCGGCGCGCAGCAGATGGGCGCTGGACACGGCGCGCACAATCTCGCCCAAGTCGCAGGACTGGAGGTCGAGCCGGATGCCGCCGTGCTCAGCGGCGTGGGCATCGAGCAGCTTGCGCGCGAGCTCCATCATGCCGCGCGCGCCGGACAGCACGCCGCGCAGCATCTCGTCACGCTCGTTGCGGTCCATGTCGCCTTCCTCGAGAATCAGCTCGAGCGTGCCGATGATGCCGGCGAGAGGGTTGCGCAGGTCGTGGGCAACGAGCGAGACGATGAAATTTTTCTCCTCGTCGAGAGACCTCAGCTTCTCCAGGGTGCGCCCAAGCGCTTGGTTGTTCTCGCGCAGCTCGCGGGTCTGGGTGCTGACTTTCTCCTCCAGCGACGCGCGCAAGGCCTCCAGCGCGTGCAGGTCCCGGCAGGAACGGAGCATGGTGGTGAGCGCCGTAAAGAGGCGCTGTCGGGTTAGCTCGATCTTGTTCCGGTAATCGTTGATGTCGCAGGATTCGATGATGTCGTGCTCGGGCACCTCGTCGGGCTGGCCGGTAAGCAGCAGGATGCGCAGCGTGCGCCACTCGGGCCGGGTGCGAATTTCCTGCGCGAGGCGCACCCCCGCGTCGCGCGTCTCCATGATGACGTCGAGGAACAGCACCGCCGTGTCCGGGTGCCGCCCGAGCGTCTCGCGCGCCTCGGCGGCGGAGAAAGCGCCGCGTAGCTCCAGCGTGCGGCCGTCGAAGGAGAAGTCGCGCAGGGCGAAGGCCATCGCCTTGTGAACGTGGATGTCGTCGTCAGCCACGAGCACCTTCCACGGCGGCGGCGCGCAGCAGATGGGCGCTGGACACGGCGCGCACAATCTCGCCCAAGTCGCA
>CALMOL010000297.1 GCA_937871685.1 uncultured Verrucomicrobiota bacterium | reverse complement strand
GAATGGAGAAACGGTGAGGGAGCGGCGCGGATAAGCGCCGCCGGGAGAGACCGCGGCCACACGGACCACGGCGGGAACACGGGCGCTCCCGTTCCGAGGGAGTCCGCGCGAAAGACCGCGATCCGCGAGTGCGAAACGAGGCGCTGGCCGCCGACCGAGGCGGCGCGTTGTCAGGCCCGGCGTGGCGGCGGGACGGGCGGCGCTTCCGGGCGCGCCCAGCCGGCAACCTGTCCTGGTCGCGGCAATGCCTTCCATTCCCCTGCCCTCGCCACCCGCGGCGGCTCTTCGACGAGAGCAGTCAGCTTGGGCGCGGGCTTCGCCGCTGGCGCGTCGGCCGGGGCACGATCCGCGCCGTTCTCCGCTTGGCGGCCGGTCGCCACGGCGCGGCAAAGATCGCACGGATGCGCGCCGTCGAGCGCGTCCGAGACCGCCTGGGCGAGCGGCCGGTCCTGGGCGAACTCGATCACCATCCCGGCCCACGCGACGGATTGCAGCGCCACCCAGTGCGCGCCCGACCCGACGACCAGCGCCGCCGCCGCGAGCAGCGCGGCCAGGGGGCGGAGAAGGCGTCGCGGATTCAAGCGTGGGAGGCTCGCCGCGAATCTCATCCCGTCAATCCAGGCTTGAACCTGCCTCCACGATCCGCCGCTGAGCCTGGATTGTAGAGGCGGCTCTGTCCGCGAATGCGGACGTGCCGCCGGTGAACTTCTTCCCGGGTGGCCACCGTGGGCCGAGCGTGGCTGCGGCCACCCGGGGAGGGAGCTTGAGGCGGCACGTCCTCGTTCGCGGACAGAGCCGCCTCTACACCTCGCCGCTACGCCGAGCGCTCCATCACGGCGCGGAGCAGCTCCTCGCCGCTCATGCGGTGGGCGGCGTCGTGCGGGCAGGAATACACGCAGCGGGGCATCGGCTCGTCGCGCTCGCCGAGGGCGTCGCACAGGTCGCAGGTGGAGGCCTTGAGCTGGGCCACCTTCACGGTCCGGCCGGGCTCATCTGGGTCGGGCGTGTCGATCTGGCGGCGCAAGTTTGGAATGATCGAGATGTTGCCGTAGGGACAATTCGCCGCGCACAGGCCGCAGCCGATGCAGTGGTCCTCGATCACGATCTGGAGGTGCCGGCCGCGATGAATGGAATCGACCGGGCAGCCCGCCATGCAGTAGGGATCCTTGCACGAGCGGCAGGCGGTGCCGATGAGGTAGTTCTCGAAGCGCTTGCCGTCGCGCAGCATGCGCGTGACCGGCACGCCGTGGGAATGGTCGCCGTGCGCGTCGATGCAGCCCTGCGTGCACAGGTCGCAGCGGGTGCACTTGTCGAGGTCGATGACGAGGAGGGCCTGGCCCTCGTAGAGGCCTTGCTCGACGTAGCGCTGGAGGAGCGGCGAGACGGACGACTCATTGCGCAGGGTGCCAAGCGCCTGCTGCACAAGGCGCTTGCGCAGCGTGGGGAACTCTTTGAGCAGCGCGAGGTAATCGGGGCGCGAGATGCGGGCGAGCTCGAGGTTGTCGAGCGCGGTGCAGGTGGCGGAGCGCCGGCCGGCCGGGATCACATCGGCGGCGTTGCCGTTCGCCGAGATGAGCGCGGCCTCGATGGCGCGGTCCACTTCTTCGGCGGAGCGGCGCGAGTCGCTGTCGGAAAGCGCCATGATGCCGATCTCGCCGACCACGGTGCCGGGCGGACGCGAGATGAGCGTGGGCTCGTTGCCGAAGCGCGAGATGGCGATCTGCACGTGGCCCAGGCGCACGAGATACACCTCGGTGGCCATGTCACCCTGGCGGAAGAGGACTTGGCCGCGGTTCACGCGCACGAAGGAGAGACGCGGCCGCAGGAACTCGACCACGCGGCTGAACTCGTCCGGCTTCATGTCGCGGAAGAGATCGGAGCTCTGGAGCGTGAGGTCGAGCGCGCGGGCGCGGTAGATGGCCTCGAAGCGGTCGCGCAGGCTCGGCAGGCGCATGAGGCGGTCGAGCACGTTGCGGCGGATCTCGAGGATCTCGCCCGGCTCGGAGGCCACCACGTCGGCCGAGCGCGGCAGGCCGGAGAGGCAGGCCATCTCGCCGACGATCAGGTCCTCCGCCGAGCGCTCGACGCTCAGGATGGGCTTGGGCTTGCGCCGGAAGATTTCCATCAGGCCGGCCTTGTCCGGCGGCGCGGAGGGATACACGTCCACGCGCAGCTTGCCGCTCTTGATGACGTAGGCGGTGTTGCCGGGCTCTCCCGCCTCGCAAAGCACCTCACCCTTTTTCACGCGGCGGCGCACCACGAGGCCCTGCTGCCAAAGGAAGAACTTCGGCGGCACGCCGGCAAAGAGCGAGTCGGCGATCAGCTCCGTGGCGGGCATCACGGCGGCGTCGCGGCCCTCGGTGGGCAGTTTCACCTGCGCCACCGGCTTGAAGGTGATGGCGCTCGTGGGGCACGACACCATGCACTCGCCGCAGCGCACGCAGGATGAGTCGCCCATGCGGTCGTTCAGGTCGAAGGACACGCCGGCCATGGTGCCCTTGCCGGTGCGGCCGATGACCTGGTTGTTCTTCACCTCGTCGCACGCGCGAATGCAACGCTCGCAAAGGATGCACGCCGAGTGGTCCACGATGAAGACCGGCGAGGACGCGTCGAGCTTGCGCCGGCCGATGCCCGGCGGCGCAGGCGGCGGCGGGTCGGAAAGGATGTCGAGCTGGAAGCGGTTGGGAATGGCGCCGATGCGGTCCACCATCTGGCCGAGTTCGTTGAAGGGCCGCAGCTCGGCGGCCGGCGCGGGCGCGGGCGCGTCCTTGAGGTGCTCGGAGGTGAGCAACTCGGTGACAATCTTCACGGCGGCGCGGACGCGGTCGCCGTCGGCGCCGGGCATCCGCATGGTGAAGACCTCCATGCTGTCCTTCACGGGATGCTGGCAGGCCGGCAGGAGCTTGCGCTCGGCGGCGCGGGCGCCGCGCTTCTGCCCGTAGATCTGCACCACGCACATGCGGCACACGGCCACGGGGGTCATGTGCGGCTGGTGGCAGAGGATGGGGATGGGAATCTTGTGCTCGTCGCCGGGCTTCTTGATGAAGAGCTTCTGCGCGGCGTCGAAGATCGTCGTGTAGCGCGGCGTGGTGCGGCCATCCACGTCCACCACGATGGAGCCGTTGGCGTCCTTGAGCGGCTCGGCCAGCGGGACCGTCACGGTCTGGCCGTCGATCTGGAGGGTGACGCTCTTCTCGTAGTCGCCCTCGGTCGGCGCGTCCACGCGGACGAGCTGGCCGTTGATGTCGCGCGAGAAGAGGCCCTCGTCGTCGTCGCGGACGAAAAGGTTTTGGATGTGGTCGGGGGTGGCAGGAGGGGCGGCGTCGGCGATCATCGCGAGGGAAGGCAAGGGTTAACCACAGAGATCACAGAGGGCAGAGAAGAAAGCCGGCAGAAGAATGAAAGTTCGACCTCATCGGCTCTCTGTGACCTCTGTGTTCTCTGTGGTGAAATTCAGCGGTGTCAGCGGGCAAGGTGCTTGTCGATGTCCTCGGGAAAATAGCTCATCACGGTGCGCAGGGGCACCGGCACGGAGCGGCCGAGGCCGCAGATGGAGGCCAGTTCGATGGCCTTGCCCAGCTCGGCGAAGAGCGGTTCGACCTCGCCGTGCCAGCGCGTCGAGCTGATCTCGCCGCGCACGAGGTGGGTGGCGAGCGACACGTATTTCTGCGAGCCGAGCCGGCAGGGCACGCACTTGCCGCACGACTCGTTGCGGTAGAACTCGTTCGAGTTCAGCGCCTCGACCATCATGTCGCGGTCGTTGCCATAGACGACAAGGCCGGCGCCGAGGGCCTGGGTCGGCGACAGCGCGCGGAAGAGGTTCAACTCCAGCTCGAGGTCGAGGAGATCGAGTTCCTGCGCGGCGGGGTCGAAGCCGTGGCGCTGGGCGAGGGCCAGCCAGGACTTGTTCTCGGTGTGCTTGCGCGGGAGGCCCGCCTTGGGAGTGAGCTTGGCGGGGAGGAACCCGCCGGACGGACCGGAGGGCGCGAAAGCCTTGAAGGCGCGCCCGCCGGACATCCCCTGGCAGCAATCCTTGCCGAAAATGAGATCGCGGAGGGTCATTCCCATCGGGACTTCATAAACGCCAGGGCGCTGCACGTCGCCCGAAACGGAAAAGAAGCGACCGCCCTTCCAGGTGTTCGCGCCGAGGGCCGCGTAGCCCTGGCCGGAGCGAACGGCGATGAACGGCGCCCAGGCGTAGGTTTCCACGTTGGAGACGAGCGTCGGGAGGTCGATCAATCCGTTGGTCTCCAGCTTGGGCGGCATGTTGCGCGGCTCGCCGCGGTGGTCGCTCATCGCCTCGATCAGCGCGCTCTGCTCGCCGCAGATGTAGCCGCCGGGCGAGACGAAGACCGAGACGTGAAAGGTGCGGCCGAGCTGGAGGGCATTCTCGCCGCAGAAACCCAGCTCCTCGCAGCGCCGGATCTCCTCGCGGCACGCCTCGATCTGCTCGTGGTATTCGTGACGGATGTAGATGAATCCTTGCGTGGCCTCGGTGAGCAGGCCGGCGAGGATCACGCCCTCGATGATGAGGTGCGGCGAGCGCAGGAGCAATTCGCGATCCTTGAACGTGGCCGGCTCGCTCTCGTCGCCGTTGACCACGATGAAGGCACGGTCGTCGGCATCGGTCCCGTGCCGGCGCGCCCCGCGGACGGCGTCGCGCACGTCGCGCCACTTTTGAATGGCGGGAATGCCGGCGCCTCCCATGCCGCGGAGATCGGCGTCCTTCAATTCCTTGAGCACCGTTTCCGACCAGTTCCCCAGCTCGGGAGTGGCGGCCCAGCCCTCGGCGAGCTGCCAGCCGCGCACGGCATCGGCCACGGCGTCATCCACGGGGAAATCCACGCGCATCTGGCCGATGGCGGCCCTGCGGAATTGCTCGAGGCGCAGGTCGCCCCAGCCGCCCTGCTCGCGCAGCAGCTTCTGCGCGGCGGCGATGGAAGCGTCGCGGACCGCCACGGCGCGCTGCACGCCCTCGTAGGCCGGCGGGCGCCCGGCGTAGGGATCGATCTTCCAGCGGTCGCGCGAGTAGGGCAGGTCGGCGTCGTGGTCGGCGCGCGGGGGACGGCCCTCGACGCACTCGTCGAGGATCTGGCGGAGCTGGGCGGCATTGCGACCGAGGTAATATTTCTCGTGCTCCACGCCGGGGATCGAGACATTGCAGGCCACCGGGCGATCGCAGCGGCCGAGGCAGGACACGCCCTTCACGGCGAAGCTCTGTCCGGCCTGGGGCTGGAGGTCGGCAATGATTTGGGCCGAGCCATTCATGCGGCAGGCCATGTCGCGACACACGTGAAGCGTGGCGCGCGGCGGCGGGGCCATCACGAAATGCGGGAAGAACGAGGCCACCGCCTGGATGCGGTGCAGCGGCACGCGGGCCTCCTTCGAAAGCGCGGCGAGGGCGTCGCGCTGGAGATAGCCGAATTCGCGCTGGATGCGAAGGAGGGCGGGCACGAGCGCCGCTTGATAGAGGTCTGGCAAGGTGGCCATGTGGGGAGGTGAGCAAGCAAAGCGGGCTGAGCGCGGCGTTGTCAATCGCGTTCGCTTCCGGCCCGCACTTTTGTTGGCGCGGCGCGGCGGATTCGCGGCTAACGCTCGGCGCGATGCCCCTTCCCGTCCCGCGCCCGTGGCCGTTTCGCTGGCTGCCGGCGCGGTGGCGCGGCCCGATCTACAACCGCGTCTGGCGCACGCGGCGCGCCGAGGCGCACTTCGCCCCGCTCTTTGCCGCCGCTCCGCTTCACTTCGCGCCGGCCGCGGCGATGAGGCTCAGCCCAGCCGATTATGCGCACGGCTCCATCGCCTTCACCGGATACTACGAGTGGGAGTGGTCGCGCCGCATCGCCGCCCATGCGCGCGAGGAGAGCGGGCTGCTGGTCGATGCCGGCGCGAACTACGGATACTACTCGCTCCTCTGGGCCGCCGCGCGGCCGGACAACCGCGCGCTCGCGCTCGAGGCCTCGCCGCGGAATTTCCCCGCGCTCGTCGGGAACGTCGCGCACAATGGTTTCGCCGATCGCGTGGACTGCCGCGCCGTCGCGCTGGCGGATGCCGCGGGGGAGCGCTCCCTCGACTTTCTCTCCGACGAGGAGACGGGCTGGGCCACCCTCGCTCCGCCCGGCCGAGCGCGGGGCGACGCGACCGTCCTCGCCGCGAGCCTCGACGACCTGCTGCCGCCTGGCGTCCACGTGACCGTGCTCAAGCTCGACATCGAGGGGGCCGAGTCCCTCGCGCTCCGCGGCGCGCGTCGTCTGCTGGCCGAGCGGCGCGTGCGCCACGTTTACTTCGAGCAATACCCACCGGTGATGCAGCGGCTCGGCGTCGAGCCGGGCGAAGCCACGCGACACCTCGCCGCGGCGGGATACGCCGTGAGCGCGCTCGACCGCAATGGCTGGGATCTCTACGCGACGCTCTCGCGTTGAGTTCGGTCTTTCGCTGTCGCTCGGCCGACATCCCTTCGGCGCATGCGTCTTCGTTT
>CALMOL010000296.1:300-3848 GCA_937871685.1 uncultured Verrucomicrobiota bacterium | reverse complement strand
GCAAAGCCCACCGCCTACCTCACCGCCTACGACCGCGAATACCTCAACATCTTCCGCCTCCTGCCCGTGCACCGCTTCGACGCGGCCGACGGCAAGGGCAGCCGGGTCTATGTCTCCACGCTCACCGGCAGCGTGGCCCGCTTCACCGACGACCGCCGCCAGTGGGAGGCCGACCTGTTCTCGAACCTCCACAAGCTCGCGTTCATCGAGAACAAGGACCTCCGCGACTTCGTCCTCACCGCGATGACCGGCGGCATCGCGCTTGTGTCCCTGCTCGGAATCATCCTCTTTTTTCAAACGCGGTGAGGCCGCCGACCCCGGTGCCGCGCCGCGGACGAATTGTCGTTTGACGCCGCGCCAAGCCGCGCCAAACGTGCCGCTCGCTTACATCCAGAGTGACCGAGGGACTGGCCCGACGACGTCACGGCAACCGCCGCGCGGATTACCCCGCGCGGGCCTAGGTGCCCATTCCAGCCCAGCGCGCAAAGCGGCCCACCAGCCGTCGCCGCCGGGAAAGATGCGGGCGGTCCAAAAGGCAATCTTTTACCGCCTGCGCATCCCGTCCGTTCCCTCGGCCGCCCGCAGGCAAACGCCCAAGGCCCGTTCCCCATCGTGGGACGGGCCTTTTTCCTTTCCGCACTCTGGCGGTGGCGAGATCACGCACCCACCTCGATTCCACTCCCCGCCATGAGCCGACTCCCCGCCGCTTCCCCGCTCGCCGCCGCACCCGCCGGCAACCCGTTCTTCACTCACCTCCAGTGCCGCGAGTGCGGGCGCGAATACGGGCGCGACTCCGCCACCCACGTCTGCGAGCACGACTTCGGCCCGCTGGAGGCCGGCTACGACGAGGCGGCCCGCCGCCTCGTCGTCACCCGCGAGGCCATCTCCGCGCGCCCTGGCAACCTTTGGCGCTACCGCGAGTTCCTGCCCGTGGTCCACCCGCCCACCACCGGCCGCGCCACCGGCGGCACGCCGCTCCTGCGCGCCGACCGCCTCGCGCGCCGCCTCGGCATCCGCGAGCTGTGGATCAAGAACGACGCGGTGAACCACCCCACGCTCTCCTTCAAGGACCGTGTCACCGCCGTGGCCCTCGCGCGCGCCAAGGAACTCGGCTTCCGCACCGTGGCGTGCGCCTCCACCGGCAACCTCGCCAACGCCGTCGCCGCCGGCGCGGCCGCGATCGGGCTGGAATGCTTCGTCTTCGTGCCGCACGACCTCGAGCGCGCCAAGATCGCCGCCTCGCTCGTGCACGGCGCGCGCGTCGTCGCCGTGCGCGGGCCGTATGACCGCGTGAACCGCCTGTGCTCCGAGATCGCCGGCCGCCACGGCTGGGGATTCGTGAACGTGAACCTCCGGCCCTACTACGCCGAGGGCTCGAAGACGGTCGGCTTCGAGATCGCCGAGCAACTCGGCTGGCAGCTCCCTCGCCACGTCGTCGTGCCCGTCGCCTCCGGCGCGCTGCTCACGAAGATCCACCGCGCCTTCCGCGAGTGGACCGAGGCCGGCCTCGTGGACGAGGCGCCCGCCTCGCTCCACGCCGCCCAGGCCGCCGGCTGCTCGCCGGTTGCGGACGCCATCCTGTCCGGCGCCGATGTCGTGCGCCCCGTCGCCCGGCCGCAGACGGTGGTGAAGTCGCTCGCCATCGGCACGCCGGCCGACGGCCACTACGCGCTCGAAGTCGTCCGGAAGACTGGCGGCTCCGCTGCCGCCGTGAGCGACGACGAGGTGCGCGCCGGCATCCGCCTCCTCGCCGAGACCGAGGGCATCTTCGCCGAGACCGCCGGCGGCACCACCGTCGCCAGCGCCCGCCGCCTCATCGAGTCGGGCGCGATCCCGCGCGACGAGAGCGCCGTGCTCGTCATCACCGGCAACGGCCTCAAGACCCTCGACGCCTTCGGCGAGTCCTCGCTGCCCGAGCCCGAGGTGATCGACGGCAGCCTGCGCGCCTTCGAGGAGGAAGTGCTCGGCCGCGGCCGCGGCGCGCAGGCCACGGTGTGAGGTGGGCCTCCAAATTGCCTCGCCCATCGAGATCGCGGCATTGCCGTGACGCCATGAGCGCCGCCCTCGTCCTCGCCTTTGCCCCGGCGTGCCCTGCGCCGGCCGGGATCGCGCTGCACCCGATCCGGCCGGAGCCCGCGCCCATGCCGCGCCGTTACGCGCGGGTGCGGCCGGACGATGGCCCCGAGGCCAGTGCATGGCTTCGCGCCCGCCCCGGCAGGCGGACCTTGGCGCCCAGGCGCTTTGCGTCGAGCGCCGAGGCGCTGGCCTTCGTCCAACGGCTCCGCGCGGCGGGGGCCTCGCGCGTGTTCGTCCCGGCGACGCGCATCCGGCCGCGCGGCTTCGCCGAGGAGGCGGACACGCTGGCCTTCGAGGTTGGCTCCGGCCGCTGCTGCCGCGCGCTCGTCGAGGCCGTTTGCGCCGAGGAATCCTGCGACTGGGAGCTGCCGCTCTCTGAGAGTGGGCGCGGCTGGATTCGCTGGCGGTGACTGGACGCATTTCCGATTCCGCGCGTCGCCGGCGCAAGCGGCGCCTTGCGGAAGGTCCGGCGCGTTTTGGAGTGCGGGAGCTTGCTCCCGCTTTCCTGCCGGCCGCGCCAAGGGCTGAGCGGACAACGAGGATGCAGCGCCGCGACTCGAAGCTCGGCGGCCCAAATTCCAGCGGAGCGGCAGGACAGCGGGAGCAAGCTCCCGCCCTCCAAAACGCCGGTGCCCTCGCGGCGCGAGCTCAGGAATCCCGGCCGTTCACGCCGCGCGCTTTCGCCTCGGCTTGGCCGCCCGCGCGGGGCGCTTTCCCCGCGGCTTTCCAGGCTTGGCTCGCTTGATTCCTCGCGGCCGCGGCGGACCCGAGCGCACGCCGGCCTCCGCGGTCTTCGCGGCGGCCTCGGCGCCGATGGCGCTCTCCACCAGCCGCGCCTCGCGCTCGCGGCGCGCCCCGAGTCCCGCCAGGCCCTGGCCGTCCCCCAGGCGCGTCATCTTGCGCAGCTCCGCCGCGATCCGCGCGAGGTCATACGGCGGCGGGCCGGCGAGCAGGTCGCGGATGTTCGCCATCTCCGCGCGCCGCTCGCCCTTCATCGAGGTGCCGCGGTTGAACACCAGCGAGAGCAGCGCGCCCTGCGCCGCGCCGGGCAGCTTGTCCACGTTTGGGAAGGCCGACGCCATCTTGCCGTAATACTTGGGCACCGTGCAGCGGTAGAACACGTCGTCGGCCGCCTCGGCCGTGACGCGGATGTCCGCGAACTGCGCGCAGCGCGCCTTCGCCGCGGGGCCGGTCAGGCCGATCACCGTCGCGAGCCGGTCCAGTTGGTCGCCGCTAAGCCACGGCTTCCACGCCTCGATCATCTCGGCGCGCGACTCGGTGCCGGCGCCGAGGTCGAAGCCGTGCCCGAGCGTCACGCCCGAGTCGCCGCCGGGGAACTTCGACGGCTGGTCCATGCCTTCCTGGTCGATGATGAACTCCAGCGCCTCGCGGGGGATCGCGCCGATGCCGCGCGCGTTCGGCAGCGCGCCGGCCGCGGGGGCGGCCGAGCTGGCCACGGTGCCCTCCGGCGG
>CALMOL010000296.1:0-290 GCA_937871685.1 uncultured Verrucomicrobiota bacterium | reverse complement strand
TGTTCCCCTCCATCCCCCGGAAGCGGCCGCCCCCCAGCGACTCCTTCACTAAGCCGATGTGCTATAACTCTTATATCACTATCATCCCCGGCTCCGGCGCGGCGCTCGGCGGGAGGATTTCCTGCGCGGCCCCGCGCGCCCAGTCGAGGTAGCCGAAGGCGGCCGCCGTCTTCGGGCGCCTCGACTCCACGTCCTCCGTGCGCCAGCCCAGGGCGCGGCGCGCGTCGGGGTTGCCCGCCAGCCACTCGCGGATCACCCAGTCGGTGAAGGCCGCGCACCACGGCCAGGCG
>CALMOL010000295.1 GCA_937871685.1 uncultured Verrucomicrobiota bacterium | reverse complement strand
CTTCATCCCGCCCCCTAGCACCAAGTGCGCCAATGCGCTTATCTAAGCGCCATTCTATCCTGACCCCTTTTCCGGATGACCCCTTTTCCGGAACGTGGAGCGAAGGAGCGGCGGGGCGATCCGACCACTCCACTGGCTGCCGCGGCCCCGCCCCGCCGCTCCGCAGCATTGCGAGGGAGCAAGCGGACGGCTGGCGCGAGCGAAGCGAGAGGGAGCGCGCGCAGGGAGGCACGACCGAGCACGCGAGCGGCGCCAGGAGAAGGACGCGCGCGACCGGCTCTCCCCAGAGGAAGCCGGCGGCGCGCGCTGTGCGCGAGTGCCGCCGAGCAGCAGAGCGCGTGACGGCGAGCGCCGTTCGCGCCCGAGGCCCGCCAGCGACGGTGCGCCGGCTGCCGCGGCGTTCGTGGCTGCGCGAGGAGCGAAGCGACGAGCGCCGAGAGGTTCGCCCCGACCCAGCAGCCGGCGTGACGGAGCGGTCGCGTTGGGCCTGCCTCATGCAAAGGCCGGCTGCAACGACCCTGCGCCAGCGTGAACGACCGCGCGTTGGAGAGGGCGAACGACGGTCTGTATCCCGCCGCTGGTCAGCCTCTGTTAGCGATGGATGCTTTCCAAATACAGTTTTCCTGCGAACCGCATGCCTGTGCCCGTCGAGGACACTGACCAAACAAGGGAGTCAGAGGTCGAGAACGAAAACATTCGCTCGCTTTCGTTTGAAAAATAAGGGACGAACTCCCGGTCCGGCACGCTTGGCAGCATGGCTTTGGTTATAGTGCGTGCCGTCTGAGTTGAAAGCGTTCGTCTATATCCGAGGAAGATCAATGCTGCTTTATCTTCAACGAAATAGACCATGGCACGCCGGGGCCTTGTTTTTCTTCCATGCGGAGAAGCTCGGACGCGATTCCAATACAGCGTTTTCGATTTTCCTTTCGATTCGATTTCAGAGGGCCTGCCAAGCCAGCCAACGAAGTTTGCTTCGCAGTCTCCCATTTGTGGTGTCGCGCAGTCGGCCTCGATCCCGAAGAGGGCGACGAAGGTTATGACGCCGAGCCATTTTACCAGGAGGCCAAGAGGCTTGGATAAACTACTCATGGTTCATTTCGTTTGAGTTCAGGCTCGGCGATTCTTAATGGCCTCTTCCGTCAGGGCCAAATTTTTCCCGCATTCTCGTTGCGATGTCCCGGTCATGTTGCCCGATAGCTAGCTCTTCGGGCTGTAAGGCCGAAGGGGTTCCTTCCTTGTATTGTGACCGCTGACCCTGACGCATTCGATCGGCGTGCTTCGTTTCATGGCCTAATGCCCGAATGGGATTGCGATACTTTCCATCGCAGCCGGCGACGTCGAAAGGATCAAACTCGATGTAGGCATCAGAACCAACTTTTGGATTTCGCGAGTTTCGATCAGCGTTGACTGCTGGGTCTTGGGAAAAAGCAGTGGCCTTGTTTCCGGTGCTGCTCTCGCCAATTTGCCATTTATCTTCCATCCCTTTGGATGCTTCGATGCGGTCACCGATCACGACACGTCTTTGAGGGTCATTATGAATCGCATCAATCGTCGCTCGCGCACTGCCTCCAAGCGACCACAGAAAGCCTAGTATTGCATGAACCAACTCGGCTCTTTTTGGGTCGGCATAATTGTATTGGAAGTATAACCCCATTGGGTCTACTCGGTTCACTGGGTCGTTGCCGCAATAACGGTATAAGTTGAAGTCCTTCCCGTCGAAGTGGCTGGGGTCGGGCTGCAGGAAGCGGCCCAGCTCGGGGTGGTAGAGGCGGTGGCGGAAGTCGTAGAGCCGCAGTTCAGGTAGCCACTCCCTTCCGGTGAACAGGAACCGGTTGCCCACCTGCGTGCCGCCCAGCTCCTGGCCCTGGGCGTTGTAGAACCTGGGCCACCCGAAGGCGTCGTAGGCGCATTGCTCAGCGATCTGGCCCGCGCTGTTGGTCAAAAGGATGCAGTGCGTGCGCGCGTCGTAGTGGTGGTAGTAGAACTGCCCGGTGGCAAAGGAGGCGCTGCACACCAGCTCGTCTGGGCGCGCGCCGTGGATGTAAAGGCGGGAAAGCTGAGTGGCCCCAGTCGCGTCTAGGACCAGGTTCCAGCCGTCGTAGTAGAGGTAGGTGGCCGGATTGGCGTCCACGGCCGAGGACGTGCCAATCCAGCGCTTCACGCAGCGGCCCAGCGGGTCGTGGCCAAAGAACATCGCCTGGCCCGCGGGGATGCCCGGACCCGTCGCGTAGCGCGGCTGCCGGAGGGCGTTGTAGCCCATCGACCCCTGGCCCTCGCCGGCCAGCACCCCGTTGGCCTGGCCGGGCGCGGCCGGCGCGTAGGCGTCATCATAGACCACCGGCAGGCTGCCCCACTGCTGGTATTGGTTGAGCCCCGTGTCGCGCCGCCCAAACCACCACCACGCGCCCCGGGAGGCCAAGTGGGCGTAGCTCTTGCGATTGCCCAATTGGTCGTAGGCGAAGTGGTCCTCGCGCTGCCAAGCTTGCACGTTGCCCCATGGCTCCTGGGCCTCATACCATGCATCCAGCAATTGGCCTTCCTGGTCATAGGCGAAGCGATCCCCAAGTTGGTTCTCCAGCGGGTTGGCCCACGCTTCGCCCCCCTTGCGAAAAGCGTAGATGCGGTCGCGCTGGTCGCGGTAGTAGGCCCGGTAGGCCAGCGAAGCGAAGGGCGAGCCCCCGTATGTGTTGGTGGCCAAGACCCGGCCCGCGTCGTCATATTCGGCCGCCGAGCCCAGCGCGTTGCCGTGGCCCATGCAGTAGAACTTGCCGTCGGGGTGCCACACATATTCGGCACGCACGAAGGAGGGGTTGCGCTGCGCGTCCACGTCGGCCACGCGCTTGAGCTGGCCGCGCGCGGTCCAATCGCGGTGCACCACGAAGCCGGGGCCCGAGGACTGGGCCACGCTGCCGTCCGGGTAGCGCGTCCAGCGCAGCGGCACGACGCCCCCGGACCCGGCATAGTAATCGTCCTCGGCCAGCATCTGGCCGGCCGCGTCGTAGGCGAAGGCGAGGTTGGCGAACACGTTGTAGGTGTGCACCAGCCGCCCGGCGTCGTCCCACTCGCGCCAGGCCGCCGGGGTCGCCCCGCCGTCGTTCCACTCGTGGTAGGTCTCGCGCCCCCGCGCGTCGTAGCCGCTGATG
>CALMOL010000294.1 GCA_937871685.1 uncultured Verrucomicrobiota bacterium | reverse complement strand
GTTCAGGTGGGGGAATCATCTGCGCGGCCATGGTAGGGAACATATTCGACCAGCCGGCGCTCGAGGCGCTCGCGCAGCCGCCGGGGGACCTCTTCGCGCGCGGCCGGATCGGTGCTCCGCGCAATCTCGCGACAGAGGGCCGTCAGGCCGGCGAAGTCCGCCAGCGACACGTATTCGGCGCCGATCGTGCGCTCGGGGGTAATGTTGTGGTAATTTCCCAGCGCCACGCATAGCGCGGCGCTCGTCAGCCCATGGAGCTGGAAGGCGGTGGCCTCACAGGTGCCGCCGCTCATCAGGCAGCGCTGCACCGGGATGCCGGCGGCCTCCGCGACCGCGAGGATCTCCTCCGTGGCGGGCACGTCGAAGAGCGAGGTCTTGTCGCCCACGCGCACGATGGGGCCGTCGCCCATCTTGGCCGGCGGGCGCTCGGCGCTGGTTTCGAGCGAGATCACCGTGAGGCCCTGGCCCTGGAAGCGCCCGGAGCGCGCCAGTTCCAGCGCGCCGCCGAAGCCGATTTCCTCGGCGCGGGTGAACCATCCCCACACGTCGGCCTCGGTCCCGGCCTGCTCCAGCGCGCGGAACATTCCCAGGATGGCCGCGCAGCCGACGAGGTCGTCGCAGGCGCGGGTGTGGAGGAGGCCGTCGCGCGTGGCGCAGACGGGCAGATCCCACATGGCGAAGTCCGCGCCGAAGGGCTGGATCAGGTGGCGGTGCGCCTCGCGGACGTCCTCGGGCACGCCGCCGAGGAAGGTCCACTCGCCGGGCTTTCCTTCCGGCGGGCGGACCCAGGCAGGATGGTCCATGTGCGCCGCGAAGGCCCAGCGCGCCGGAGCGTTGCCGCGGCGATAATGGGCGAGGACGTTGCCGAAGGCATCACGCTCGGTGGAAACGTGCGGGCACTCGCGCAGGAGCGCCTCGATGGCAGCGCGCACGGCCTGCTCGTGAAAAGGGGCGGTGGGCGCGGCGAGCACCGGCCGCGTCCAGGCGAGCAGCTCCGCGGCGCTGATCCCAGCGACAGAATCCGTCGCGGGCGCGGGGGAGGGGGCGAGGCTCATGCGCGTCGAGCATGGCGAAGGCGCTGGGGATTGCCAATTGCCGATTTCCGATTGTCCCGACGCGCCTGTTTCCCGCCCTGCGCAATCAGCGGTCGTTGCTCACACGAGTCGCATAGGTCCTATAGGTCTCATGGGACGGATGGGGACCTGACACGGCGCGCCCTGGCCTGCTCGCGGCGTTTGCCAATCGCCGATTGGAAAGCAGCCTGCGCGATGCCCTCGCGCTGGAAGAGCTTTCGCTACCGACTGGAGGCAGCGGCGCTGCGGACCTTCGCGGCGCTGCTGCCGCGCCTGCCGCGCCGTTGGGTGCTGCGCATGGCGGACGCGGCCTCGGCGCTCTGGTATCGGTTCGACGCGCGCTCGCGGCGGGTGGCGCTGGAAAACCTGCGCGCGGCGTTCCCGCGTTTGTCGGCGCGGCGACGGGAATTCATCGCCCGCGGAGCGGCGAAAAACTTCGCGCGGACTTTTCTCTCCCTTTTCTGGTCGGTGCGTCTCACGGAAGCAAACTGGCAAGAGTGGATGATCGTGGAGGGTGCGGCGGCGGCGGCGGAGCGGCGGAAGCAGTTCGGCGGCACGCTCGTGTGCGGCTTCCATTTCGGGAACTTCGAGTGGGCGGCCTTGTCCGGCGGCTGGGCCGGCGTGCGCGGCCTCGTGCTGGCGCAGGAACTCAAGAATCCGGCGCTGGACGCCGTCTTCAACGGCCTGCGCGAGCACTCCGGCCACCTGATCGCGCCCCGCACGCAGGCCGCCCTCAAAATGCTGCGGGCGGTAAAGGGCGGCCGCCGGGCCGACCACAACGCGGCCGGGCTGCTCGTGGACCTGACGCTGCCGCCCGAGATGCCCACGGTGGCCCTGCGGACTTTCGGCGGGCTGCGCATCTGCGCGCCGGTGCTCCACGCGGTCCTCCGCGAGCGCACCGGCGTGCCGCTCACACCGCTGATCGGCTTTCCCCGCCGGGATGGCACCGTGCGGATTATCTTCGGCGAACCGGTGCCCGTGCCGCCCGGCGCCACGCCCGAGCAGGTCGCGCAGGCGCTGTGGGACCACTTCGAGACCTTCATCCGCCGGCGGCCGAGCCTGTGGCTGTGGTCCTACAAGCACTTCCGCTATCGACCGGCCCGGCCGGAGAAGCCCTTCCCGTGGTATGCGATGGAGCATCCGGCGTTCGAGAAACTGGTGGCGGAAAACCCGGTGGGGGAAGGGCCGAAAGATTCAAGCTTCAAGCCTCAAGGAAGGGACGGAAGGGAAAAAGGCTGAAAGGCTCAAGCGCCGAGCTTCGGAAAAGTGTCGTGCTGGTCGGATTTCACGAGGTCCGGTCCAGCGGAATGCTTCCGGCCTTTCGGTCCTTCCACCTTCAGGCGCTTCCTTGAAGCTTGAGGCTTGAAGCTTGGACCTTCCTCCGCCCCCCTTGTCTTCCGCGCGTTCCCTGCTCCATTCCGCGGCCATTCGTCCATGCAATCACTCCGTTCCCTATTCATACGCGCGCTCGCGCCGGCGCTTGCCGTCGCCGCGCTCGGTCTCTCCGCCTGCACCACCACCGGTGGGTTTGGCGGTGATTACAACCCCATCGCCCGTCGCCCCACTAATCCCGGCGCCGTGCAGGTGAAGGTATCGCTTCAAAACCAAGCCGTTTACGTGATGGAGGGCGGCAAGCCGCTGCTCGTCGCCGCGACCTGCGTGGGCACGGCCGCCAAGCCCACGCCGAAGGGGAACTTCCGCGTCTATAACAAGATCGCCAAGAAGCGCTCCGGCTCCTATGGGTTCTGGGTGAGCGGCGACACCATCCGTCCCGGCACCTCCGGCAAGTCGCTCGGCGGTCGCTACGTCGGCTACCCGATGGGCTGGTGGGTCGAATTCTCCCCGGCCTACGGCTTCCACGAGGGCTACGTGCATCCGTCCCCGCGCACGCACGGCTGCCTGCGTCTCCACAAGAACGTGGCGCCGAAGTTCTTTGCTCTCGTGCGCAACGGCACCCCGGTGAACATCGCCCAGTCGCAGCCGGAGGACGCCACCATCGGCGCCAACCTCCAGCGCCCGACCGATTACAACGATCCGGACCCGCCCATGGCCTTCACGACCTCGGACCGCGTGTTCCGCACGCCCGCGGAGCCGCTGCTCCAGTAAGAATCTCCCGTCTCTCTCAAGGCCCGCTGGCAGCCCTGCCGGCGGGCCTTTTGTTTGCCGTATAAAATCCTTTATTTGAGCGCGCCATCTTGCATCCGAGCGCCAACGGCGCGGCCCCATGCCAGCCTGGGGCAACGCCCCAGGTCTGGTGCAAGAAGAGCGTCCCAAGGGCTGAAAGCCCGGCCCATTCGTCGGCCGCGCTGGATGTGGCGGGCCTTCAGCCCTTCCAGCATGCAGGGCGGTTTTCCTGGGGCGTTGCCCAGGCTGGTATGAGGCCGCGCCGCTGGCGCTTCGATTGACTTTCGAAGAAGGCCGCGATTCACGGTCATCACGCCACCGCCGTCACGGCGCGTCGATCAGCTCGATGCGCTTTTGGTGCCGGCCGCCCTCGAAGGGCGTGTCCAACCACGTCTTCACGATCTCCAGCGCCAGTTCTTCGGAAACCTGGCGCTCGCCGATGGAAATGCAGTTGGCGTTGTTGTGCTGGCGGCCCAAGCGAGCGGTTTCGACGCTCCAGCACAGGGCGCAGCGCACGCCCTTCACGCGGTTGGCCACGATGGCCTCGCCGTTGCCCGAGCCGCCGAAGACGATGGCGCGGTCGGCCTCGCCGGTGATGATGGCCTCGGCCGCGGGGCGGCAGTAGGTCGGGTAGTCGCTCTGCTGGTCGTTGAAGGCGCCCTTGTCGATGACCTCGTGACCGAGGGACTGGAGGAGCGCTTTCACGGCCTCCTTGCGTTTGAAGCCGGCGTGATCGGAACCAAGGGCGATTTTCATGGTGGGTGCGGAGGAGGGGATTGGCAGGATGGGCGGGAAGCGCGGGATTGCGCGCGGGCGAAGGACGCAGCATGACAAAACCCATCCGCGCGGGAAAGCAATTCCCTCGCATCCTTCGCGCCCGCCATGTCCTTTTCTGACGCCCCTCCCACCGCCGCGCCCGAACCTTACGCCCGCCTCACCCACCGGATGCGCGAGATCTCCATGCTCGGCGCGGCCACCAGCGCGCTGCAATGGGACGCCGAAACCTACCAGCCCAAGAAGGGCGTGCCGTGGCGCGCGGAACAATTCGCCTTCCTCGGCGGGCTGCGGCACCGGATGTTCACCGCGCCGGAGATCGGCGATTGGCTCAAGGCCAGCGAGGACCACGGCTTCGCGGACGATTCCACCGAGGCCGCCAACGTGCGCGGCCTGCGTCGCGACTACGACCGCGCCACCAAGCTGCCGGCCGAACTCGTCGAGGAACTGGCCAAGACCAAGGGCCTCGCGCACCTCGCTTGGCAGGACGCGAAGAAGCACTCCGACTTCGCCCGCTTCCGCCCGAATCTGGAGCACATCTTCACCCTTTCGCGCCGCATGGCGGATGCCTACGGCTGGGAAGGCTCGCGCTACAACGCCCTCCTCGAAGGCTGGGAGCCCGGCGCCACCGTGGCCGAGCTGCGCGCGCTCTTCGACTCCTTCCGCCCGCGCCTGCGCGAACTCCTCGCCCCGGCGCTGGAGAAATCCCGCTCCGCCCGCAAACTCGAAGGCGACTTCCCCGCCGCTCAGCAGGCCGCCTTCAACGCCGAGGTGGCGCGCGCGATCGGCTTCGACTTCGACGCCGGCCGCATCGACGTCACGGCGCACCCGTTCTGCTCGCACATCGCGCCCTACGACTGCCGCCTCACCACCCGCTACGACGAGCGCAACTTCGCCGTCTCCTTCTCCTCCGTGATGCACGAGTGCGGCCACGGCATGTATGAGCTGGGCCTCGACCAGGATGCCTTCGGCCTGCCCGTGGGCTCCGCGGAATCGCTCGGCCTGCACGAGTCCCAGTCGCGCCTGTGGGAAAACCAGGTCGGCCGCTCGCGCGAATTCTGGGAGCATTGGTTCCCCCGCGCCGCGCATCACCTGCCCGCCCTGCGCGCCGACGGCTGGACACCGGAGACGGTCTGGGCCGCGCTCAACCGCGTGTCCCCCTCCTTCATCCGCGTGGAAGCCGACCAGCTCACCTACGACCTCCACATCATGCTGCGCTTCGATATCGAGCGCCGCCTGCTCGAAGGCGAGCTCGACGTGTCCGACGCCCCCGCTGCCTGGAACGAGGAATTCGAGCGCTCGCTCGGCCTCAAGGTGCCCGACGACGCTCACGGCTGCCTCCAAGACGTGCACTGGTGCGAGGCGCTCATCGGCTACTTCCCCACCTACTCCCTCGGCAATCTCAACGCTGCCCAGCTCTTCGCCGCCGCGAAGAAGCAGGACCCTGCCATCGCCGCCGGCCTCGCGCGCGCCGAATACGCCCCGCTCCTTTCCTGGCTGCGCGACCATGTCCACCGCCACGGCGCCGGCCTGTCTGCCGGCGAGATCATGCGCCGCGCCACCGGCGAGCCCACCAAGCCGGACGCCCACCTCGCCATGCTCGCCGCCAAATTCAGCGCGGGCGTTGAATAGCCCACGCGACGTCCAAAAACTCGAAACTCGAAGTTCGAAACTCGAAACAAGCCCCGAAAGTCCGAAGCGCCGAAAGCCAGCCGGCGCGCAGCTTCCTGGGGCTTCCGGGGCTTTCTTTCTTTTTCGGCGCTTGTTTCGAGTTTCCCCCTTTCTCCTTCTTATGCTCCTTCGCTCCTCTTTCGCTGCCTTCGTCTTGCTCGCCGGCTCGCTCGCCGCCGAAGAAATGAAGAAGCCCGCCGACTTCCAGGCCGACGCCGACAAGTTCAAGGCCGTCCTCACCATCCCCGACTTCGAGAATTCCGCCGAAGCCGTGGACAAGTCCGCCGACGACGTCCTCAAGGAAGCCGACGCCGCCCTCGACGCCATCGGCAAGCTCGACCCCCGCAAGGTTACCTTCGCCAACACCGTCGGCGCGCTCGACCAGATCGGCTACAAGGTCGGCACCGTCGCCAACCGCCTCTTCCTCATCAAGGAAACCTCCCCCGACGCCGGCGTGCGCGAGGCCGCCGAGAAGGCCGTCACGCGCATCGAGAAATGGACCGTCTCGCTCGACTACCGCGAGGACGTCTACAAATCCGTGACCGCCTTCGGCCGCACCAAGCCCAAGCTCGAGGGCGAATCCAAGCGCCTCTACGACTTCCTCCTGCGCGACTACCGCCGCGCCGGCCTCGGCCTCGCCCCGAAGGAGCGCAAGGAAGTCGAGCGCCTGCGCAAGGAACTCGCCGACCTCACCAACACTTTCTCGGCCAACATCACCGCCGCCACCGCGCCCGTGGTCTTCAAGCGCGAGGAGCTCGACGGCGTCCCCGAGGACTTCCTCTCCTCCCCGAAGCTCCAAAAGACTGATGACGGCAAGTTAGTCACTCTGATGGCCAACGAGACTTATCAGCAACTTGCCGTGATGGACAACGCCAAGCTGGAGACCACGCGCCGCCGGATGTATTTCGCGCGCGACACCCTCGCCGCCGACCGCAACGCCGAGCTCCTCAACCAGATCGTCACCCTGCGCGCCGAGATCGCCAAGCGCCTCGGCTACAAGTCCTGGGCCGACTTCCAGATCGAGCCCAAAATGGCCCAGACCGGCGCCGCGGCCACCGCCTTCATCGAGGACCTCGTGCGCGGCACCCAGCCCAAGTTCGAGGCCGAAGTCGCCGAGATGCAGAAGCTCAAGGCCGCCGACCTCAACGACCCCAAGGCCAAGATCATGTCGTGGGACTGGCGCTACTACACGAACCAGCTCAAGAAGACCAAATACGCCGTCGATACCGAGGCCCTGCGCGCCTACTTCCCGATGGAAGCGTGCATCGGCGGAATGTTCCGCATCTACGAGGGCATCTTCGGCCTGAAGTTCACCCGCGTGGAGCCCCCGCAAAAGTGGGTCGATGACCTCCAGCTCTGGTTCGTGGCCGATGCTGCCTCCGGCGAGCCCATGGGCTACTTCTACCTCGACCTCTACCCGCGCGAGGGGAAATACAACCACTTCGCCCAATTCGGCATCGTCGAGGGCAAGAAGCTCGCCGACGGCCGCTACCAGCGCCCCACCGTGGCCCTCGTGTGCAATTTCCCGCCGCCTGGCACCGACAAGCCCTCGCTCCTCTCCCACCGCGAGGTCGAAACGCTCTTCCACGAGTTCGGCCACGCCATGCACTCCATCCTCACGCGCGCCGAGTTCGGCCGCTTCGCCGGCACCAGCGTCCCGCGCGACTTCGTCGAGGCCCCCTCCCAGATGCTCGAAAACTGGACCTGGGACCAGGGCGTCCTCGACTCCTTCGCCGCCGACTACCGCGATCCCTCCAAGAAGATCCCCGCCGACCTCATCGAGAAGATGAAAGTCGCCAAGATGGCCACCATCGGCGTCACCTACCGGCGCCAGTTCGGCTTCGCCGCCCTCGACCTCGCCCTCCACGGCGTTCCCAAGCCCGGCAAGGACGGCAAGATCGACGCCCGCCAGATCGTCAACGCCACCCTGGAGCGCGTCTTCCTGCCCATCGACCCGAAGACCGACTTCGCCTCCGGCTTCGGCCACCTGATGGGCTACGACGCCGGCTACTACGGCTACGCCTGGGCTGACGCCATCGCCGCCGACATGGCCACCGTCTTCAAGAAATCGCCCGGCGGCTTCTTCGACAAGGAAGTCGGCATGCGCCTGCGCACCGAAATCTACCAGCCCGGCGGCTCCCGCGAGGCTTCCGAGTCCGTGGAGAAATTCCTCGGCCGCAAGCAATCCAACGACCCCTTCATCGCCACCCTCGGCATCGACCCCGCCGCCACGAAGAAGGCCGTTACTCCCGCCGCCGCGACTAAAAAGTCGGCCGGCAAGAAGAAATAAAATCTCGGTCCTGCCGGCAATCACCGCCGGCCAGACGGCGATGAATGCCGTCGGCCCTGAAATGTTCGCGTCGAAGCCACGTGGAATGGGAGCAGCTACCAGATTAGCTGGCCTCCCTGTTGTAGAGGCGGCTCTGTCCGCGAATGCGGACGTGCCGCCTGTGGCCTTTTCCCGGGTGGCCGCTGCGGGATGAGTCGTCCAGCGGCCACGCAAGAAGGAAATTAGAGGCAGCACGTCCGCATTCGCGGACAGAGCCGCCTCTACAACAAGCGGCGCGCGCCATCCCATGGCCTGGATGGCGTGCTGATCTGGAAGTGCCGCCTCAGGCTCGTGCGAACTCCAGCAGATCCGCGTTGAGCTGGTCCTTGGCGGTATCGCCCAGGCTGTGCGAGCCGCCGGGGTAGATCTTCAGCGTGGCGTTGGGGATCAACTGCGAGGAAAGCATCGCCGAGGCGCCGATGGGCACGATCTGGTCGTCGTCGCCGTGGATGACCAGCGTCGGCACGTCGAACTTCTGGAGATCCTCGGTGAAATCCGTCTCCGAGAACGCCTTGATGCAGTCGTAGCCGTTCTTGTGGCCGCACATCATGCCCTGCATCCACCAGGCGTGGATCAGGCCCTGGGACACCTTCGCGCCGGGCCGGTTGAAGCCGAAGAAAGGGCCGCTGGCCACGTCGAAGAAGAACTGGGCGCGATCCGCCAGATATGCGGCGCGGAAGCCGTCGAAGACTTCCATCGGCAGCCCGCCGGGATTCGCCTCGGTCCTGAGCATGATCGGCGGCACGGCGCCCATGAGCACGGCCTTGGACACGCGCAGGGTGCCGTAGCGGCCGATGTAGCGCGCCACCTCGCCGCCGCCGGTGGAATGGCCCACCAGCATGGCGCCGCCGACTTCCAGCGCGTTGAGCACTTCCTCCAGGTCATCCGCGTAGGTGTCCATCTCGTTGCCGTCCCAAGGCTGCGAGGAGCGCCCGTGGCCGCGGCGATCGTGCGCGATGCAGCGGTAGCCGTGCGAGGCCAGGAAGAACATCTGCGCTTCCCAGGCGTCGGAACTCAGGGGCCAGCCGTGAGAGAAGACGATGGCGTGCCCGTCCTTCGGGCCCCAATCCTTGTAGTAGATCTTCGTGTCGTCTTTTGTGGTGATATACATGGGGGTTATCTGGGTGTCTGGGTTGGACGGCAAAAATGGCTTTGAATTGCGAAGGTGCGATTCCAATCCGCTCGGGCCAGCGTGAAACTGCCGGCACCTTTCTCACCGGCTTTGGGGGATCTGCCGGCCCGGTCCGGCCTGTGTTCTGAGGCGGGTTTCCGGTTGCCAGGGGCGGCGCGGCGACGCTCATTCGCGCCCCGTTTTCCCTTTTCTTCCCTGCATGGGCTTGTGGTTTCGCCGTCTTCTCGCCGCCTTCGCGGATCTCGCCGCGCTCGGTGGACTTGTGCTGGGAGTCGCGCGCCTCTTCACCTCGCGGGTGCCGCTCACGGCGGACTTCCTTTTCCTGATCGCCGCCGTGGCGCTCGTGCTCAAGGCGGTGTTCGGCCTGAACGAGGGACTCATCCACGGCCTCGGTCGCACGC
>CALMOL010000293.1:2067-2845 GCA_937871685.1 uncultured Verrucomicrobiota bacterium | reverse complement strand
CTGACAAATCCGGGACGGGACAATCGGCGATTTCGCGCTTTGGTTCGGCGCTCGAAATCCGCGTTCCATGCTTCGTTCCCTTTTCTCGCCCGCCGCCCTGCTTGGTTTTGCCTGCCTCGGATTCCTCACCGCCTGCGGCGGGGACGGCCCGGACTGGGCGCGCTCCAGTGGCCCCTACGTCGGCAACACCGGCCGCGCGATGTATTCGGAGAGCAGCCAGCCGCCAGACTCGGTCTCGTATTGGGACGGCGACAACGTCGGCACCGGGCCGGCCCGCATCGAGGTCCGACTGCGCGAGCAGCGCGCGTATTTCTACAAGGGCGACGTGCTCGTGGGCCTGAGCGCCATTTCCTCCGGCAAAGAGGGCCTGAACACGCCGACCGGCACCTACAAGGTCATCCAGATGGACAAGGACCACCGCTCCTCGCTGTTCGGCAAATACGTGGACGCCACGACCGGCGCCGTGATCAACGACGACGTGGACACCAGCAAGGACAAGAAGCCGCCCGGCGCGCGCTACGAGGGCACGCCGATGCCGAACTTCCTGCGCGTGGTCGGCGGCGTGGGCATGCACGCGGGCTTCTTGCCGGGAGTGCCCGCCTCGCACGGCTGCATTCGGATGGTGCCGTTCATGAGCGAGCACTTCTTCCGCAACGCGAAGCTGGGCACGCCGGTGTCGATCATCGACGCGTGAGCTGTAGCGCCTCCGAGTTGTAGAGGCGGGGGGGGGGGGGGGGGGGGGGGGGGGCGCCCCGCGCCCCCCGCGGCGCGCCGGGGG
>CALMOL010000293.1:0-2057 GCA_937871685.1 uncultured Verrucomicrobiota bacterium | reverse complement strand
GCTCTGTCCGCATTCGCGGACAGAGCCGCCTCTACAACTCACGTCCGGCCGGTGCGGCGCAGGACCTCACGAAAGTGCGAGACCTTGGCGGACACGGCCGGGTCGCGCCGCATCTCGACGGCGGTCCGCGGCAGGCGCTGGCTCCAGGCCCCGGAGGTGCTCAGGCCGGGCGTGTTGATGCGGTCCGGCGTGCCCAGCAGGTCCGCCATCGTCAGCACGGCGAGCCAGGAATTGCTGGCGAGCAGCCCTTCCACCAACTGCTCGTGCAGCCGGTCGTTCCACGGGCCGTCGCGCTCGCCCTTCGGCACGCCCGCGAACTCGGCGAACAGGTCGCGCTCGTCGGACTCGCCCGCGTCCTTCAGCCGGCGGCGGATGGCCTCGTCGCCCGCGTCCGCGGCCGCCCAGTCGGCCCACCAGGCGGCGAGCGGCGCGTTGTCGTGCGTGCCCCACATGGCGACGGATTCCCGCGGATACTCGGTTCCCGGCAGGAGGCGGCCGCCGGGCTGGCGCCGCGAGGCTGGCAGGATGAAGCCCGGCATTCCGAGCGACGCCAAGTCCGGCTTCACATAGGCGGGCACGTGGCCGATGTCCTCGGCGACGAGACGGGTGCGGCCCGCCGCCACCTGGAGCGCCTCCAGGATCGCGTGGCCGCGGAAAAGGTTTTCCCGCCGGCGCTCCGGCGTCGCGTCGTCCCGCGGAAGATAGCGCGGCATCCGCCCATCGAGGCGCCGCGCAATTTCCGCGGGTTCGAGGCCGGCGAACTTCTCGTTGTCCTCTGGTCGCCACGGGAACGCGAACATGCGGTAGAAGCCGAGGATGTGGTCGAGGCGCACCACGTGGAAGATCTCCGCCAAGCCCGCCACGCGCTCGCGCCACCACGCGAGGCCGTCGCGCTCCAACGCGGCCCAGTCGTAGGGCGGCACGCCCCAGTTCTGGCCCCATTGGCGGGCGAACTCGTCCGGCTTGAACACCGGGTCCACGGGCGCGCCGCCCGACCAGGTGCGCTCGAAAAGCTCGGGCCGCGCCGCCACGTCCGCGGCGTGGAACGAGAGGCCAAAGGGCAGGTCGCCCATCAACGCTACCCCGCGCGCCTCGGCGTGCCGACGCACCCCGAGCCATTGCTCCCGCGCGACCCATTGCGCGTAGGCGCAGGCGGCGCGGTCGCGCTCGAATTCCATCCGCTCCTCGGCCGGGATCGCGTGGAGCCAGGGCCGAATCTCCGCGAGCGGCGGGACCACCCGGCCGGGCGACGACTCGTGGGCTTCCTCCCCGCCCTGCCGCGCGGTGAAGGCATGGTGCAGCGTGTAATCGTCGAGCCAGCCGGCGGCCTCGCGTTGAAACGCCGCGAAAGCCTCGCGGCGCGCTGGCTCCGCGTGCGCGGCGAACCGGTCGTGAGCCGCGGCAAGGAGGCGCTCGCGCGCAGCCTTGATGGCCGGATAGTTCACGCCCTCCTCGTCCCGCGCGAGCAACTGGGCCTCCGCCCGCGCGCTTTCCCACGCGTCCGCCGGCACGTCGGGGAGCTCGGCGGGATCGCAGCAGACCGTGGAAAGGTCGAGCGCCCGCGCGGAAACCGGCCGGTAGGGCGAGTGATCCTCGCCCGTGGCGTGGATCGGGAGGAACTGCACCACGCGCAGGCCGGCGTCGGCGGCCCAGTCGATGAATTCGCGCGCCGCGCGCGTGTCGCCGCAGCCGAGGTCGGCGCCGCGGTCGTTGGAGCGCAGGGCGAAGACCGGCGTGAGCACGCCGGCCACGCGGCGAGAATAATCGAGGGCGGCGAGCGATGGGGAGGGCATCGCCCTGGATTCGGCGACCGGCGTCATCGCGGCGGCCTGGGGGCGCGTCAGCAAGCGGATGGAAGCACGCCCCTCCCCGAAGCTTGCGGAAGGCTTGGCGCGTTGTGGAGTGCGGGAGCTTGCTCCCGCTTTGGGTCGGCGCTGCTTGCTGCGCCAGGGGCGGCGGGTGGTCTTTTGCCACCGCCACGCTCACCTCGCCACGCGCCTTGACCCGACCCTGCGGCGGCAAGCCGCCTTGCCCAGAGCGGGAGCAAGCTCCCGCAC
>CALMOL010000292.1:322-3685 GCA_937871685.1 uncultured Verrucomicrobiota bacterium | reverse complement strand
CCCCGACCCCAGCCCGGCAGCCGGCGCGCTCGCCTTGCGGCGTCGCTGAGCTTGGGTCCGTCAGGCGGTTGATTGCGCTTCTTCCACCAGCTCCATGGCCGCGCTCGACGCACCTTCATCCACGCAAACCGCAAAAGGGGCGGTTTGCTCTTGGTTCGCCCTGCTCGCGCCAGCGCTCACCTACGCCCTCGCGTGGATTATCGGCTTCTGGTTCGTCGGGAACGTTGCCCGCGAGGCTAGCGGCATCCTGGGCATTCTGTTTGGCCCGGCGGTGTTTTTTTGCCCGCTCCTGTCGCTTTTCGCGCTTTGGCATGGTGAGCGTCCCCGATGGGTCACGCTTGCCAGCTTGGTGAGCGGCGCGTTTTGGATCTGCGCCCTGTTCGGGATGAGCTGACCAGGGCGATTCACGCCGCCTTGCCACGCGCCGCGACGAACGCCTCCAGGCAGGCCTATGAGGCCGGCGCGCTTCGCATCGTGTTCCTTTTGCCAGACGAGGCCGTGAAGACTTGGCGCGACATGAGCAGTGTGCCCGTGGCGGGCCGAGGCACGCAGGCCGGAGTTGAAATCGAGGTCAACCGGGACTCGGCCGCCTCGGCAACCGGGAGCCGGTCGATTTTGTAGCCCTGAGCGCGCTTCGGCATCAGAGGCCGGCCTCGCGGACGAACCACTTCGCGCTGAGATGCGCGAGCGGCGCACGCATCTTGTCGAGTTCCTCCGCGGGGCCGTGGATTTCCAGGCGGGCGAGGGTGGAGATTTTCCCCGCCTCGGCGAGGAGGCCGCCCACGTCACCGAGGTGCGCGAGGGCGGCCTCGGCGCCGGCGTAGGCCTCGCGGCAGAAGACCTCGTCGCCGCTCACGGTGAACTCGTAGAACAGCACGCCCTGCTCCTTGGCCGTCGTGGCGACGAAGGCCGGGAACATGGCCTTGAACTGGTCGAGGCGGCCGGGGTGGACCTCGAAATAGGGATGCAGGCTGACGACGTTCTTGGGGTAGTCCATGGCGCCGCGAAGCAACCCAGGGCCGCGCTCGCCGCACGCGAAATCCGTCGCTCCGCGCCAAGCTTGCGAATTCCCGGCCGCCCGGCTGCGGAGCGTTGCCCGGGCCACGCGGCCCGCCAGCTTTCGCTCCCGTGATGCCCCCCGCCGCCGAGCCAATTTCCCCGCCGCGGACGCGCTTCAGCCGACTGCTTCGCCACGTGGTGAACGTGCGGCCGGGCGAGGCGGCCGCCGTGGGCGCGGCGTTCGCGCTCTTCTTCTTCGTGCTGGGGAGCTACTTCGCCGTGCGGCCCGTGCGTGAAACCATCGCCACGCTGCTGGGACGGGAGCGTGTCGCGGGGCTCTGGCTCTACACGGCGGCGTTTTCGATCCTCGTCATCCCGGTCTATGGCTGGCTGGTGGCTCGCGTGCGCCGTGGCACGCTGCTTCCGTGGATCTACGGCAGCGTGGCGCTGGTGCTCGCCGGAATCGCCGCCGTCCTCCGGCGCGACGAGGGCAACTTGGCCGCCGGCGCGTTCTTCTACGTGTGGATCAGCGTGCTGAACCTCCTGCTGGTCTCGGTGTTCTGGAGCTTCCTGCTCGAGGTCTTCAGCCGCGCGCAGAGCCGGCGGCTGTTCGGCTTCATCGCCGCGGGCGGCACGGCCGGGGCGCTCGCGGGGCCGCTCGTCGCGCGCCTCGCGGTGGGCCACATCGGGAACGCGGGTGTGCTTGGGCTTGGCGCGCTGGGATTCGTGGGCGCGATGCTTTGCCAGCGCTGGCTGCTGCGTCTTTGGTCGAGGGCGGGGACCGCCCGTCCCACCGGCGAACCCGATGGTTTCCAAGAAGCTGGCCGGGGCCTCGGCGGGAACCCGCTCGCGGGGATCTGGGAGGTGCTGCGCTCGCGCTACCTGCTGGGCATCCTGCTGTTCGTCGTCTTCCTCTCGCTGGCGAACACGATCCTCTACTTCGAGCAGCTTCGCATCGTTGAGGCGGCCTTTCGCGATCCCGCGCGGCGCACCGAGGTGTTCGCGGGGATCGATCTCGTGGTCCAGGCCCTCACGGTCCTTTCGCAGGTGTTCCTCACCGGGCGGATCGCGGCCCGCCTGGGCGTGCGGACGCTGCTGGCGCTCGTGCCGGCGTCGATGGTGGCGGGGTTCCTGTGCTTGGCGGCCTTCGGCGCGTTCGGGGTGATCGCCGCCGCGATCATCGTGCGGCGCTGGGGCGAATACGCCTTCGTCCGGCCGGGCCGCGAGATGCTCTTCGCGGGCCTCGGCACCGAGGTGAAATACAAGGCGAAGAGCTTCCTGGACGTGCCAGTGTATCGAGCTGCCGACTGGGCGGGAGCGCAGACCAAGCTCGCGATCGAGTCCGCCGGGGCCACGCCTTCGACGGTGGCGCTGCTCGGCGCGGCGGTCGCGACGGCGTGGGCGGTGAACGGCTGGCTGCTCGGCCGCCGCTGCGACGAGGATGGGGCGGGCGGATCAGCGGTCACGGACGCCGCCCGACCCCTTCAGTAAAAGTCCGCGCGATGCCCGGCGGCAAAGCCCAACGTCGCAGGAGTCATGGCGCTTTTTGGCGGAGCACAATGGCGGGGCACAAAAGCGAGCAGAGTGTTTTCGATCCGACTTTTCGCGCCTGTTAGTGGCGGCTTGCGGAAGGACACCGATGTTTTCCAAAGCCTGCGGCCAACCTTTCGCAAGCCGCCCCGAGCCGGCGCGACCTCTGGAACCAGAACTTCTGCCGAAATTTATGATCCCAGGCGCTGCCCGACGGCCGCGCTGACCTGCTTCATGTCGGCGCGGCCGGCGATCTTCGGGGAGAGCGCCTTCATCACCGCGCCGAACTGCGCCTTCGCGGTGGCGCCGGTTTCGCGCAGCGCCTCGTCGATCAGCGCGGCCAGGGCGTCGGGAGTGAGCGTCTGCGGGAGGTATTCCTCCAGCATGGCGGCCTCGGCTCGTTCCTTCGCCGCGAGCTCGGGGCGGCCGCCCTTCTCGAAGCTTTCCACGGAATCGCGCCGCTGCTTGAGCTGGCGGCGCACCACGGCCGCGGCCTCCTCGTCGGTCAGCACGCCGGCCGCGCCGCCCTTGTCGAGGGCGCCCACCTTGACGGCGGACTTGAGCATCCGCAGGACTTCCAGCCGCGCGGCGTCGCGCGCCTTCATGGCGGCGATGAGGTCGGCATTGATGCGGTCGGAGAGCGTCATCGGCACCCTTCGCGCCGCACCGCGCCGCGTTCAACCGCGGCCTTGCGCCGCGAGGCGAGCGTAAAGCTGGGCGTGCTCCTCGGCTTGAGCCGGCGCGCTCCAGGCGGCCGCGGCACGCAGCATCGCGCGCTGCACGAGCGCGCACGCGAGATCGTGGACCGGCGCTCGCGGCAGGCGGCCGAGATCG
>CALMOL010000292.1:0-312 GCA_937871685.1 uncultured Verrucomicrobiota bacterium | reverse complement strand
CGCGCGCGACGGGGTCGGATTGCACCGCGCCCGCGCGGGCGGAGAGCGCGTCCCACCAGGCGTCCGGCTCGTCCCGGCGCACGAGGAAGCCCTCGCCCGTCTCGCGAGCGATGTGCGCGTCGGCAAACAGCTCCCCCGCCCCATCGTGCCGCGGGGCCACGGGCACGGCGCCGTATCGAAGCGCGCGGCCCACGGCGCCGGCAAAGCCCGGCCGCGGCGCGTTCGGGAAGATCTGCACGTCCGAGCCGGCGAGCACGGCGTGGCGAAGGGCATCGTCGGGGGGCGGGCGCCCCCCGCGGGGGGGGGGGGGGG